>DATMLR010000276.1:0-11973 GCA_035570015.1 Puia sp. | reverse complement strand
GGAGCCGTTGAGAAAACGGAAGAAACCGAGAATGGCGCAGTAGTTCATAAAGGCAAAATAATAGGCGAGCCTAACGAGTTTGAAGCGGCGAAGGGAGGGTTGGATCGCGGCGAGCGCGGCGGCGCCATAGAAAGCGCATTGGCCGATGAAGACCACGGTAAGAACCGGGGCTGCGGTGGGGAACCGGCCTGCACCCAGGACGACGAGGATGCCGTTGCTGACAAAGGCCAGGACGAGGCAGAAGGGACTGGCAGCCCAGCGCAGAACGCGGTGAGAAATATAGAGGAAGGAGAGACGCGGGGATTTCCAGATTGCCAGGAGGGGGCTGAGCAGGGCGATGGCCTGGAAGCCGCCTGCGGCGATGCGAACCTTCCTCTTGCGTTCGTCCTCCATGGAGGCGGAGGGCAGTTCGGATGCCCAGGCTGCAGGTTCGTATGCGACGCGGAATCCCTGCTGGGCTACTTTGAGTGAAAGGACAAAATCGTCCAACACGATGGTGGCCGGCAGGACAGTATAGTGGCTGCGGCGGAGAGAAAACAACTCACCTGCGGCGCCTACTACGGAATAGAAGTCCGCGTCGGTTTTTTTTAGAAAAGACTCATATTTCCAGTAAAGGCCTTCGCCGTCGCCGACCTCATTGCCCTCGGCGGCAGAGAGCACCTTTTTTTCCCCGGCTACGCCGCCGACGGCGGGGTCCGGGTAATGGCGGGCGATCAGGCGGACGGCTTCCCGGTTCAGGATTGTATTCGCGTCGCTGAAGATCAGGATCTCGTGACGGGCCGACGATACGGCCCGATTGATGGCGGCTGATTTGCCTTGTCTTTCGGGCTGGTGGAGGGCAACGATTCGGTCATAGCGGCGGATGATCGATGGGGTTGCATCACTGGAACCGTCGCTGATAAACACAAATTCGATCTTGTGCGGCGGATAATCGAGATCGAGAGAGTTGGCGATCTTCTGATCGATGCAATCCGCTTCGTTGTAGGCGGCGACGATAAAGGAGACGGAGGGCAGCAGATCGTCTGCCGGTGTCTTGGTTGCGGGACGAGGCCGGATGCGGTTGAGGAGGATCACAATGAGGGCATATCCCGCGTAGTTGTACAAGACGATAAAACAGCTGCCGAGGAAAAGATAAAACCAAACCGTCATGTGGCGATTGTATGCCTAAAAATAACGCTAAAAAAAGTCAATTTATATTTAATTTTGGTGCAATGTTATTTACACAGGCAGCAATTATATTATATCTTGTTTGTTTTGCATATTGTGCCGGTTCCATCCTCTATCTTTTCATCCTGTCCCTTGCCGGCCGCGTGGGATCCAGGAGAAAAGCGGCGTTTGCGGCAGCTGTGCCGGTAAAGAAGATCGCTGTTCTGGTGCCGGCCTATAAGGAGGACGGGATCATCCTTTCGACGGCCCGCAACCTGTTGGAACTTGATTACCCCATTGGATTAAGAAGGATCTATATCATCGCCGATTCTTTTCAGGAGGAAACGATCGCGGAGTTGAGGCAGTTGCCGCTGGAAGTCATGGTCGTTTCGTTCGACAAGAGCACCAAGACGAAATCGTTGAATGCCGCATTCGGGCGGATAACCGAAGATTTCGATATTGCGCTGATCTGTGATGCGGACAATATGTTGGCGCCGGATTTCCTTCGGCGTCTCAATGATGCCTTCGCCGGCGGGGCGCGGGCGGTGCAGGGCAGGCGGGTGGCCAAGAACCTTGACACGTCTTTCGCGATACTCGATGCCTGCAGCGAGGCGATCAACAATCATATCTTCCGGAAGGGGGCTTATGCGCTTGGCTTGTCCTCATCCGTGATCGGTTCGGGGATGGCCTTTGAATTCGATCGGATCAAAGCGATATTGAGTGAAATAAACGCGGTGGGCGGTTTTGACAAAATCCTGCAATTATCGTTCGTGGAGCAGGGCATTCGGATCCATTACCTGGAGGACGCCCTGGTATTTGATGAAAAAGTGGAATCGGCTCGTGCGTTCGAGGGGCAACGGAAAAGGTGGGTATCGAGTCAGTTCATTTATCTAAAGCGGTTTTTTGGACCCGGATGCCGGCATCTTTTGAAAGGCCATTTCAGCTATTTCAACCTGGCGGTAGCAAATAATCTTGTATTGCCGAGGGCATTTCTGTTCGTTCTGTTGCCCTTGTTGGTGATATTTGGATTTATCATTCATCCGGCCTGGGGCATAGCGGCGATTGGAATGAGCATTCTCTATATGTTTTGCCTGATGGTCGGTGTCCCTGCGAACATGGTCAACAGGCGGCTGCTGGTCGCTATTCTCCAGTTGCCGAAAGCTGTTCTGGTGATGGTGGGTACTTTATTCCAGCTCCGGAAGGCCAACAAGACGTTTATTCATACGGAGCATACAAAAACAGAAGTAAGTAATTCCCTGTTCAAGAAGCAGGAGCGGGGATAGTCAGGCGTTGGGTTGTTTGCGACGGATAAGCTGCATTCCAAAGGAATAGATCGTTATGTAGGTATCCAGCATATACTTCCCGATATTACGCGGCTGAAATCCGATCAGGCGCCGCATGATGAAATACCAGCCGATCAATACCAGGGAATAGGAAAGGGTTGTACCCACAGCGGCTCCGTAGTAGCCGATCGTTTTCAGGCAGATATAGTTTATTGCCAGGTTAACGGCCAGGGCGGCGGTATTCATCCAAAATGCGACAGACTGTTTACCGATAGAATTTAATAGGTTGGCTGATTGGTTTTGCATGGGCCGGATCAGGCCGGTGATCATGTATAGCTGGAGGATGGGCGCGGCGGAGAGATAGTTGCTGCCTGCGATCAGCCAGATCACCAGCCGGGGGAAAACAATAATGAACAGGGCGATCGGGGTGCTGAAAGACAGCAGAATCCCGTTCATACGTTCGAACAGGTATCTGACTTTCTCCATGCCTTCCTCTACGGAGGCCCTGGCGCTTTTTGGAAAAATGATATCCGCGGCGGCATAGGTGGGGATATCCAACAGCGTATTGATCCGGTTGGCTGCGCTATAGTCCGCCACAACGGTGCTGGTCATAAACGTACCGGTCATCAACTGATCCAGGTTGGCGAAGACATTGGAAATGGCGCCGGAGGCAAAGATATATTTGCCATAGCCGAGGATCCGTTTGATCCACGCAACGGTGGGGTTGAAGCGGTATTCGAGGTAGCGGCGGCTATAATAATAGATGACGAGGGTACCAACGAGAAAGCCCAGCGATTGAAAGAGGACCACGTCAATGAGGGAATAGTGGATATGCCAAACGAGACAGCCGGCGATGCACAAAAAGAAAACGACCTGGCGGACGAAATAACCGGCGAAAACTCCCTTGAAGTCGAGGAAGGATTGCTGGATGGCTTCCAGGTGTGAAAAGAAGACCATGCAGATCAATCCGGGTATGAACCATTTCAGCATGCGGGCCAATTCCATGCCGGTGTGCAGGCGGGCGCTGGCCCAGTCGGAAAAGAGGATAATGAGCAGGATGAACAGTCCGGCGATGCTGGCGTTGATCAGGAAGGAGGAGGAGGCGATGGCAGATTTTTCGGCGTGTTCATCGCTGCTGCTGACATAGCGGATATGGGCATTTTTCAGCAGCCCGACCTTGGTCTGTTCGAAGATCGTCGTGACTACCAGGAATAGTCCCCAAGCTCCCATTTCCGATTTGGACAGGGTCCGGATCAGTACTATGAGATTGAAGAGTCCAAAGAGGGATACCGAGGAACGTTGCAGGATGGAATAAAAGGCGGAACGGATCCAGTATGACGAAAAGATATTTTTCAACGGCCAGAAAATTTTTTGGAACGAGGTTGAAGGAGTTCAAACATACAATAAAAAACCCGGTTTATAAAAGGGTGATCCATAGATAGTAACTTCCTATTTATTCGTATATTATGCAGGTAAAAGACCACATATGACCCGTACAATTTGTATGCTGCTGCTCTACATTTTTTCTCTTCCTGCCAATGGACAGGAGCAAGCCCAGCCGAAATATTTGGTTGGAACGGGTGAATATCAGTGCTTTATAATAAATTCCTCTACCGGCAGGGCGTATGGTGTCAGCAATAATCTGCCTGCGGCGGGGGTTCCCTGGGATGCGGGTATTCCTGGGTTGCCGGTACGTGTGGGGATCCCGGAGGATGTTTTCCTGGTGGATATTGCTTCCGGGTTGCATAACAGCTTGGCGGTCGATCGGAACGGGGAGGTGTGGACGTGGGGGTCGAATGTTGTGGGAGAATCGGGGACAGGCAGCGTGGCCGACCTTGGGATTGCGCCGGTGAAAATAAGTGTGGACAGTTCGGGGGAACCGTTTAAAGATGTGGTAGCGGTGACTTGCTGGTCCTGGGGAGCCACCGAAACCGCCAATGGAAATATCGCGCTGAAATCGGACGGAACGGTCTGGATCTGGGGGAATACGATGGGAGGCATGCGTGGGAACGGGCAGGCAGGCCAGGTCAATACCCGGCCGGTGCAGGTGAGGATACCGGAAGGAAAGAAAATAGTCAAGGTAGTGGCAGGATGCATCGTGATTGCGCTGGCCTCCGATGGTACGGTATGGACCTGGGGTGGTAACAATTTTAAGGTGCTGTTGGGCACCAACAGTGCGGATTATACGCATCCGCACCGGTTGCCGCTACCGCAGCGCGCCAAAGACATTGCGGGGGGGAATTTTTTTTCTTATGCGCTGGGCGTCAATGGCACTTTATACGGATGGGGGTTCTACACGCCCTATTTGGGGATCGGCAACCGGGGGTATTTGGGGGGGGAGCCTCCTCCGGCGGCACCGAGGGACCTTACCAGGGAATTGAATCTGCCGCACCCGGTGTCCTCCGTTGTTACCAATAGCGTTTCCACGCATGTCATCCTGACTGACGGTTCGTTGTGGGGCTGGGGGGATAATGCCTGCGGGTGTGTCGGCAACGGGAAGGAGCTCGATTTTGCCAACCACAACCCGCCTTATGCATGGGATTGGGGTCCTGGTGAGCTCCTGGTACAGAAACCGGTCCGGCTGCTAAAGGGAGTAAACAATTTTGTCCGGATATTTGGCGGGAGCTGTGCGGTGTTCTACACTTATGCGGAAACGGCTACGGGGCAATTGTATTCCTGGGGACGCAATAAGGGTAGTGTCATCGGGAATGGGGTAGTCGGGGCCAGTCCTGATATTCTTGCCGTATATCCTAATTCCTGGGATGTGACAGAGCCAACTCTTGTGGATCCTTTTGCGTTGAAGGATAATAAAGTCGTCACATCTCCCTGGTGTATCCTTCATCCTGACGGTTCGCCGTGCAATCAATTCCGGACGCGTCAGTAGCGGATAAGCGGGCGCGTGTCAGCAGCCGACGAGTGCGGGGTCGTTGATTTACTACAAATCCCTTCGGGAAGTACTCGAATGATCGATAACATAAAATACTTCGTCCAAAAATAATTGTCCGAATGATTATCTTCGGAAACGAGCGTTGGCGCGGTTTTTGCCTTCTGCGGCTACAATAGCATGGCATTAAATTTTAAATGCGCGGGTATATCCACTTATATTCAATTGATTAGTTTTTCCACATTTTTTTGTTGAAATAATAGGGCATTTTTTTAGGAAAATATTCCCCATTTGGTATGGTTCTTGTCTTTGTCACTCCGATCGAAATAGGTTGACCAGCGAAATCCTATGATTGTGATTGTCCTAAGATTGAGATTGTCCTATGATTGTGATCGAAATCCTATTATGTAACCAAAAATTTAAATCCAAACGTCGCTGTGATGTATCAAGTCTTGTGTAACGAGCTTACGGCCGGAAAAGATGATCCACGCACAAGGCTATATCGCGAGATGTTTCTGATTTATCCAATATCCTACTAAAAATCCAGTACTTATGAAAGCATGTGTACGCTCAACCTTGCTACTCCTTATACTGTCTGTTCACCTTGATGCTCAAACGCCAAGATATACTGTTGGCAATGGGGAGTATCAAAACTTTATTATTGATAACAGCACTCAAACCTTATACGGATTGGGTCAGGGAGGGAACGGTGAAGGATCCAACACCGGGGTGTTGGGATATCCGATCAAGTGTCAGTTCCCTACTGCCGGTACAAAAATAAAATACGTCGCCGGCGGACTGCACGCGGGGTGTGCGGTCGATGTGAACGGGAATGTCTATTTCGCCGGTCCCAATGAAGACGGCGACATGGGCAACGGAACCACCACCGGCACCGCAAGTTCCTTTGTGCAGGTCACTACCGACAGTCTTGGAAATCCTTTCACCAATGTAACCAGCGTACTCATGGCGAATAGCGAGTATACGGGGGGTGGAACGGAAGTGTCTACTATTTTTGCTATAAAGGCGGATGGTACTTTGTGGGTGTGGGGTAGCACGCAAGGCGGATACCGGGGTAACGGGACGTATGGTACGATCAA
Organism: Puia sp.; assembly: GCA_035570015.1. Taxonomy (GTDB): domain Bacteria; phylum Bacteroidota; class Bacteroidia; order Chitinophagales; family Chitinophagaceae; genus Puia. The sequence goes on along the minus strand of DATMLR010000276.1, from coordinate 5,563 downwards.
TACCAGGCCAGTCCAGGTGCCCTTTCCTGCCGGTACGGTGATCACCAAGGTCGCGGTGCAGGTGATTGCTATTGCATTGGATGCCCAGGGCAATGTGTGGACCTGGGGAGGAAACGGAGGTAACAACCCGTTGCTGGGAAGTTTGACCCGGGCCAATTATGAGACCCCTCAGATCCTGTCGCTGCCCGGGCCTGCAAAGGATATTGCGGGAGGCGGCTACTGGTCCTATGCGTTGCTCACGAACGGAGATCTGTACGGCTGGGGCCTTTATCTTGGCTATATGGGTGTCGGCGCTACCGCGAGTTCGGGTTGGACCAATCAGCCTGCGCCCCTCCTGTTGAACAGCGATCTTAATCTGCCGAACCCCATCGCCAAAATTTCGTGTAACAATACCACCACCTATGTGATCTTGACAGATAGTACCATGTGGTCATGGGGGGGTAACGAATGCGGACAGGCGGGCGCCGGCTACGAGCTGAATTATGCCACCTACACCAGCAACCCCGCTCCTACCGGGGGTACCCCGTCACCTTATGCCTGGGACTGGAATTTAAGTGTTGCGGAGTGCCAGCAGCATAAGCCGGTGAACATCGCACCCGGCATCCACAATTTCGTCGCGCTGTCGGAGGGCACCGCTGCGGTATTTTACAAATTCGCCGTTGACGCCAACGGACAATTGTATTCCTGGGGCAGGAATAAATCCGGCATACTGGCCAATGGGGTGATGGAAGCCAATCCAATTAACGGGAGTATCGCATCAACTTATCCGAATTCCTGGGATGTGCCTTATGTTACGGCGATCAACCCTTTCGCAGCGACCAATACGCAAACGATCCAAACGACTTCGCCTTACTGTCTGGGAAATCCCACTTCCAGTCCGTGTAATGTCTATACCATACCGGCGAATACGCCGCCAAGCGCCCTGATCAACGGGGTAAAGAACGGTTCGGAGAGTGTTTCCGCCACTACGGTCAATCTGAGTGGAGCACAGTCTACCGATAATGTGCATATTACTTATTATGTCTGGACGCAGGTATCGGGGCCGAATACGCCGGTCATCAGCATCCCTTCGGGGGTGTCGGTGAATATTATCGGGCTGACGAGCGGTACTTATGTCTTTAAGCTGCGGTGCACGGATAACGAATGGTTGAGTGACAGTACGACGTTCACGCTCAATTGTGTAACCAGCGGGCCGCATCCTGTGGACAGCGCCGGTCCGGCCCAGACGATCACGCTGCCGACCAACAGTGTTACGCTGACCGGGACGGCATCGGAATCCGGCGGCACGATCGCCAGCACCCAGTGGACCCAGTTGAGCGGGCCTGGTACAGCAACTTTTGGCAATGCTGCAGCCCTGGGCACGACGGCCAGCGGGCTGGTGCAGGGGGTATATGTTTTCGAGCTGACGGCGACCGATGCCAATGGTGTCACCGTGCAATCGACGGTGAGGATAACGGTCAATCCTGCTCCGGGTCTGCCTGTGGTCAGTGCAGGCACCAGCCAGACGATCACGCTTCCAACGAACAGTGTGACGCTGACGGGTACGGCATCGGAGCTCAATGGGACGATCGTCTCCTATAGCTGGACGCAGGTGAGTGGTCCGAGTACGGCGACCATCGCTTCGGCCGGTCAGTTGTCGACGGTGGTAAGCGGTCTGATACAGGGAGTTTACCGGTTCCAACTGCAGGTTAAAGATGCCTTGGGCATTACTGCTTCGGCGACGGTGCAGGTGACGGTGAATGCCGCGGTTGTTGCGGGTCCGCCGGTGGTCAATGCGGGGAGCGATCAGACGATCACGCTGCCCACCAGCAGTGTGAACCTTGCAGCAACGGCATCGGAAACGAACGGAACCATTGTGTCCTATAAATGGGTTCAATTGAGCGGTCCGTCCACTTCTACGATTGTTTCGTCCGGCTCGGCTTCGACGGCAGTAAACGGGCTGGTCGCGGGTGTATATACTTTCCAGATCACGGTAACGGATAATTCCGGTGTTACGGCGACGGATGTCGTAAAGGTGACGGTGAATGCCGCCATCGTTCCGGGTCCGCCTGTAGTCAGTGCGGGTAGCGATCAGACGATCACGTTGCCCACCAACAGTGTGACCCTGACGGCGACGGCATCGGAAACCAACGGGACGATCGTCTCTTACAAGTGGGTACAACTGAGCGGACCGTCCGTATCTACAATTGTTTCCTCCGGCTCGGCGACGACCGGGGTAAACGGGCTGGTACAAGGCGTCTATTCCTTCCAGATCACCGTGACGGACAATTCCGGGGTAACAGCTACCGCGGTGGTCAAGGTTACGGTAAATCCGGCTGCGGTGACACCGGGCACACCGGTGGTGAGCGCCGGCAGCAACCAAACGATCACCTTACCAACGAATAGTGTAACGTTGGCGGCGACGGCATCGGAAACGGGGGGTGGAACGATCGTGTCCTATAAATGGGTGCAGCTGAGCGGACCGTCTGTTTCAACGATCGCTTCGTCCGGCGCGGCGACGACCCTGGTAAGCCCGCTGGTGCAGGGTGTGTATGTGTACCAGATCACGGTAACCGATAATTCCGGCGTTACGGCTTCGGATGTGGTCGTAGTGACGGTGAATGCCGCTGTTGTTCCCGGTTTGCCAGTTGTCAACGCGGGGAACGATCAAACCATTACGCTGCCGACCAACAGCACGACGCTGACCGCGACGGCGGCGGAGACAAACGGAACCATCGTAACTTATAAGTGGGTACAGTTGAGCGGTCCGTCGATCTCTACGATTGTTTCGTCCGGCTCGGCATCGACTGTAGTAAACGGGCTTGTTGCCGGTGTATATACTTACCAGATCACGGTAACGGATAATTCCGGGGTAACGGCAACGGATGTCGTGAAGGTCACGGTGAATTCGGCTGCGCTGCCACCGGGGACGCCATCTGCGAACGCCGGTTCCGATCAGAGTATCACGCTGCCTGTAGACAGCACGCAACTGCTGGGCAGCGGCACAGAAGCAAATGGAACCATCGTATCCTATAAATGGGTGCAGCTGAGCGGGCCGTCTGTTTCCACGATCGCTTCGTCCGGGTCCGCGACAACAGAAGTGACGGCGCTGGTACAGGGTGTTTATACCTTCCAGCTCACGGTAACGGATAATTCGGGTGTAACGGCAACGGATCAGGTGACCGTGACGGTGAATGCTGCGCCGCCGCATATACCGCCGGTGGCTGTCCCGGGACCGAATCAGACAGTCGCTTTACCGGCGGCTTCGGTGACCTTGGATGGATCGGGCTCTTATGATGTAGATGGCACGATCGTAGGCTACGAATGGGTGCAGGTCTCCGGCTATGGTGGTGTTACGATCACGAATTCTTCTTCGGCAGTGGCCGGGTTGCAGGGGTTGCAGGCAGGAACCTATGTATTCCAGCTGACCGTTACTGATAATTATGGCGCCACCGGTTCGGCTCAGGTAACGGTTACGGTGACCGGCTCATCGAATGGGGTAGTAGCGGTTGCGGGTGCGGATACGACGATTGCCTATCCGGCTTCTACCGCCGTTCTGAATGGAAGTCAGTCTTATGCAACCAATAGTACGATTGCCAGCTATTCCTGGTCGGAGGTTTCCGGTCCCTCTTCTGCTACGATCTCGACGGACAGCAATGCTGTGTCGACGGTGTCGCAGCTTGAGGCTGGCGCCTATGTCTTTGAGCTGACGGTAACGGATGCGCAGGGTAATGTGGATTCCAGCTCGGTGACGGTGACCGTGATGAGCACTACCCGGTCGATCGCCCCCAAGGGTTCGTTGCAGATCTACCCGAACCCGGTCGTAGGCACGACGGTTACGCTAAGCGGGATCACGGGGTATACGGGTCAGGTCCTGGTCACCCTGCATGAAATTCATGGCGAGGCGATTATGAACTATGAGTTCGACCAGACGGGCGATCAGGTCAATCAGACCATTCCGATGCCGAATGGGCTGGCGGCAGGGGTCTACGTCCTGAGTGTCCGGTTCCAGGGACAGGCTCATCCATACATCTTCAAGTTGGTTAAACAATAGTTCGACCCGGTTACCGGGCCGAACGGAATATGAATGGCGCGGGTTTACCCGCGCCATTTTTTTGCCAGAGCCGGGAGAGTGATCCCGGGCCGTCTTTTTTCGGCGAACGGCAGGATGGACCATGCAGAAAGGAGAATCATGAAAGGCTCTACCGGAAACGTGTATCGCGGCATGGCGAAAAGCATGGTATGGAGAACTGTGACGACTACAAAGGGGAGGATCAGGATGGAAATGGGGTAGTTACGGCGTTGTTTCCACCAACCGATGAGCCCGAACGTAAGGAGGAAGAAATTACCGGCGCCGAGGAGCAACCGGGAACCGATGGTTCGGCTGTGGTTGGCAGAAGAAGCAAAGAAGCCCCAGAGTTCCCAGAAGTTCGCCAGCTTCTGGCGGACAAATTCCATCGGTTGGTTCTTTGCGTGATCGACATACATTTTTAACGCTTTTCCGGTAGTATTTACCCCGGGATTTTTTTCATTCAGTTGGAAGTCGATGTCGGGGCCGCTGGCCGTCACGGCATAGAGGATATTTATCTGGTTATTGCCTGCTGTCGAGAACCGGCCGGTCTTTAGCCAGCAATAGCTACCGATGGCCAGCAGGGGCAACAGGGTAAAGGTGATCAAGGACAAGGGCAGTTGCCTGGTATGCCACCAATGCCACAGGAAGAGCAGGAGGAAGACGGGGGATACGTTGCTGCGGATTAAAGTGGCGAACCCGAGAAAGAGCCCGGCCCAGACCCATTGTTTTCGGTAGTAGAAGAAGAAGCCGCCGAGGAGGAAGAAGGCGGTTGGGGTTTCGGTCGTTAGCCAGCGAACGTAGTTGATCTGGGAGGGGAAGACGGCCAGGATGGCGGCAGCCAGAAGGCCGTAGCCAATTCGACCCGAGAGACGGCGGCCGATATCATAGACGAAAAAGATGGTGCCGACCGACATGGCGATCTGGATCCAAAGCAGAACGGGTTCAATGGCGAAGGGGAAGACAGCTTTGACGAGGGCGATCATCAATGGATAGCCGTTAGGAAAATAGTCCGTATAGCCGCCTTTTAATAACGTATCAGCCTGAGCGAAATACGAGAAGGAGTCCTTATGCATATGCGGCAGGGAGGTAAAGAACACGATACCGATGCGGGCCAGGGCGCCAATAACCAGGATGAGGGCCAGGTACCGGCGGGCGGCCCGGGGGTTATCGGAGGGCAGGGGAAATGGCGGTTGTGTTCTCATCTGCCTAAGGTAGATGTTTTGAGACCACTTTTTACAGTTCCTGCATACAATTCTCCCAGGTATGGGTAGCGGCGAAGGCGATACGGATGCGGGGATTGAGCCGGGCCGAGTCGACGGCGCCAACGTAGCCAATGACAGGTCCCTGCAACGCCGCAAGCTCGGCAGGCAGGGGAAAGGGTTTGCTGGCATTGAAGAGGCTAAAGTCGCAGCCCTACAGCCACGTCCGACTTGCGGATCAGCTGGGGTTCGAGGATCGAGACATGTTTTTTCCAATAGTCATAGCCCCGGAGGAAATCCCGGCAATAATAGA
>DATMLR010000275.1:0-5688 GCA_035570015.1 Puia sp. | reverse complement strand
CGGGCGGAGGATGGAGACGGATGAGTGCAGGGAGATCGGTTGAAGATGTATAACCTTTAAAGCAAGTAGATATGAAAAAGACCGTTTTTTATTGCCTGTTGATAGGCGGATTGTTGATGAGCTATGTACCGGTACATGCACAGTTGAGAAGCCTACCCTCTGTCGTGACCGATTCGTTCAAAGTCAGGTACCCCAGCGCCACACAGGTGAGCTGGTCTGATAAGCTCGGTTTTTGGCAGGCCAGCTTTTATATGGGTCCGGATGCGCTGACGGCGAAGTTCAAGAATACGGGAGAATGGCAGTCCGGAATGAAGAGGATCGCGCAGATCAGTCTGCCGGCCGAGGTGCAGGATGGCTTCTCGAAGAGCTTGTATGCGGATGGTGAATGGCAGGTGTCGACGGTGGATGTGCTTTATCTGCCGGGGAATGTGACGCAGTATGCGATCCAGATCGAGAAAAGCTCGTTCCAGAAAAAAAATCTGTTGTTCAACAGCAATGGGCGGCTGATTAAGGAGAATGCGGCGTTATAAAAATTCGGCGCTAAAAAATTTCAGCGAAGTCATGATAAATAAGATCGTTTTTTTCGGACTGGCGCTTTGTCTGGTCCGGCTACAGGTTGCGGCGCAACCGGATCGCTGGCAGCAGCGGGTCAAGTATACGATGAATGTGCTAATGGATGTGCAGACCAACCGGTTCACGGGGTCTCAAACGCTTACCTACACGAATAATTCCCCGGATACCCTGGACCATGTCTTTTATCACCTTTACTGGAATGCGTTCCAGCCGGGCAGCATGATGGATACGCGGAGCCGGGAGTTGGGCAAGATCACCTATAATGCCGGTCGACGGGGGGGTGAGCAGCAGGACTGGGATCCGCGGGTTCGGGACCGGATCCTGAACCTGAAGCCGGATGAGATCGGTTATCAGAAGGTATTGTCGCTTTCGATGAACGGCGTGCCGCAGACCTATGAGGTGGACGAGACGATCCTGAAAGTAAAGCTCAACAAACCGATCCTGCCGCATTCCACCGTCGTCTTCCAGATGCAGTTTGAGGCGCAGGTGCCGCTGCAGATCCGCCGGAGCGGTCGCGATAATCCTCAGACGGGTGTCCGGTATTCGATGAGCCAATGGTATCCGAAGATGTGCGAGTATGATTATGAGGGGTGGCATCCGACGCCGTACGTGGCGAGGGAGTTCTATGGCGTATGGGGCGATTACGACGTCACCATCTCCATCGACAAGAGCTACCTGCTGGGTGGTACGGGATACCTGGTCAATGCGGCACAGGTGGGGTATGGGTATGAGACTCCTGGGACGAAGGTCGTGCGGCCGGCGGGGGACAAGCTTACCTGGCATTTCGTGGCGCCGGAAGTCCACGATTTCATGTGGGCGGCCGATCCGGAGTTCAAGCACCTGGTACGCCGGGTTCGCGACGGGATGGTGATCAATGTGATCTACAAGAACAAAAACAACGATCCTCATCAGGATACATTATGGAATAACCTGGCGGATGCGGCGGTGATGGTGCTGCCGTTTATAGAGAAGACATTCGGACCCTATCCGTGGAAGCAATATTCGTTTGTCCATGGAGGAGATGGCGGGATGGAATATCCGATGAGCACACTGATCAATAATCCGGGGATTGGGACGGCATTCCATGAATGGATGCATAGCTGGTATCAGGGGATGATGGGGACGAACGAGTCGGAATATGCCTGGATGGATGAAGGGTTTACGAACTATGCGGCGGCGCGGGTAGTTGCCGATTATTGGCAGGAGCGGCTGAAGCGAGATCCGGGGAACGCGGGCGTGCAGCAGATCATTGCGAAGGACAGTACTCAGCTGCCGGTGCATCATTCCGGTGCATACAGCTCTTATTACATGTTGGTGAAGAGCGGACTGGAGGAGCCGCTGACCACGCATGCGGACCACTTCAATACCAATTTCGGGTACAGTATCGCCAGCTATTCAAAGGGGGAGATGTTCCTGGAGCAGCTGGGTTATATCACGGGTGCGGAGGTCAGGGATAAGATCCTGCGGGAGTATTACCGGTTGTGGCGGTTCAAGCATCCGAATGTGAATGACTTCATGGTTGTCGCGCAGAAGGTGAGCGGGATGCAGCTCGACTGGTATAAGGAATACTGGATCAATACGACCAAGACAATCGACTATGCGATCGACAGTCTTTGGGAGGACAATGGGAAGTCGGATATCCGGCTGAAGATGGCCGGGTTAATGCCGATGCCGATTGACGTGGTCGTCACGTATAAGGATGGCAGTAAGGAGATGGCGTATATTCCGCAGTATTTTATGTTTGGGGCAAAGCCTGCCGAGGATACGAGTATAAAGCGCACGACGTTCGAACCCTGGAAATGGACGAGCCCGACGTATACGTTTGAGCTGAACCGGCGCCTGCTGGATATCAAGGCGGTGGAGATCGATCCGACGCAGCGGATGGCGGATGTCGACCGAAAGAATAATAAGTTGGAATTAAACTGGTAGGGGGAATTTAACGGCCATAAAATTTATTGATGGCTTCGACCCGATTGTTGACGTGCATCTTTTCGTAGATATGATACACGTGTTTGCGCACGGTCTCCTGGCTGATGAAGAGTTTGGCAGCGATCTCCTTGTATAGCATCCCGCGGGCCAGGAGTTCAAGGATCTCTTTTTCCCGGTTGGAAAGGACATTGACGGCGGTGTTAATATCGGGGGTATCGGCGGGTTTGGACTGGAAGGCGTTGACGACTTTGCGGGCGATCTGGCTGCTCATGGGGGCGCCGCCTTCGTAAAGTTCACGGAGGGCATCGAGCAGTTTGCCGGGAGCGGTCTTCTTGAGGATATAGCCATTGGCGCCGGCTTTGAGGGCTTCGAAAATCTTCTCGTCCTCTTCATAAATCGTGCACATCATAAAGAGGGTCTCGGGGTGCTGCGGTTTGAGCAGGCGTACGCAGTCGATGCCGCTTTCGCCGTCGCCGAGGTTGATATCCATCAGGACCACGTTGGGTTGAATGAGGGGGATCTTCTGCAGGGCGGTTTCTGCGTCGCCGAAAGAGCCTGCGAGCGTGTATCCTTCCGCCATCATAATGATCTGTTCGAGTGCCGAGCGGATGTCCTTGTTATCGTCTACAATACATACAGAGATGGTCATGATACAAAGGTCTGTTGGTTTGGGTAATTGGAAATACCATTTTGTGGTAGTTTTTAGGGTTTTTGGGTGATTTGACTGGCCTGTAAGGGCGGGAATTGACGGGTGGGAGTGTACCGGTCTCAGTAAGGGACCTGGAGGAGATATTTTTCCTTAAAATATTCCCTGTCAAAAAGTTGATTTATCTCAATAATACGGGGGTGGAGGCCACTGGCTGAAATTTCTGCAGCCAGGTTGCCACCCTTTAGGCAAATCAGGCCGAATTGAGACTTCCGCAGGAGGGGGCGCGACCAGGTCCAGAGTTCATGGAGGGGGGCGACGGCGCGGGATACGGCCGCGTCGAATTTGCGGCCTTTGATGTCTTCGGCGCGGATCTGTGCGGTGGTGACGTTATTCAGGCCGACAGCTGCGGCGATGGCGCCGGCGACCTTTATTTTCTTGCCTATGCTGTCGACGAGGTGGAATTTGGTGTGCGGGAAAAAGATGGCCAGCGGGATACCGGGGAAGCCGCCACCGGTGCCGATATCGATCACTTCCATGTCCGGTTGGAAGTCGAAGGCGGTGGCAATCGCGAGGGAATGAAGGATATGCTTCTCATACAGACTGTCGATGTCTCTCCGCGAGATGACGTTAATTTTTGCATTCCATTCTTTGTAGAGCTCGTCCAGGGCTGAAAGCTGCTTGATTTCTTCGGTTGAAAAATCGTCGAAGTACTGCAGCACTATTTCCAGCTGGCCCGGGGTTTTTTCCATATCACGGATGAGAAGATTATGTAATATGGAAACATCCAGATATCCAGCAGCCACCACCAGGGGAAAAGGTCATCTTCGCCGAGGCGGCGCATGGTTTTTTGAAAAACGATTCCCTGGATGATGAGTCGGGCGCCGAAGATGATGAGGGCCACTTTCCAGTCGAAGAACAGGCTGACGATCAGGAGGGGATAGAACAGGACGTAGGACACTGCATAGAGGCTGAGGAGGAATTTGTGTTGCGGCTTGTAAAATTTTGCGGTGCTGTAGTGGCGGGTCTTTTGACGGTACCATTCGCCGAAGGATTTCTTGGGCTCTGACAGCATAAATGTATCGGGGTCGATCACGATGGCAGTATTCTTATTGGTGGCGACTTTGTTGATAAAGAGGTCGTCATCGCCGCCGGGGAGATGGTTGATGGCGGAGAACCCTTTGTTGCGGAGGAAGACCGCTTTCTTGTAGGAGAGATTACGGCCGACGCCCATATAGGGAACACCGGCCAGTGCGTAGGAGAAGTATTGGAGCGCGGTATGAAAGGTATCGAACCGGATGATCTTGTTGAGAAACCCGGGGCCTTTCTTGTAAGGGCTGTAGCCGAGTACGACCTCAATACCGTCTCCGTAGCCGTCCTGCATCTTTTGCATCCAGAATTCGCTGGCAGGTATGCAGTCGGCGTCAGTGAGGAGGACGATCTCGTGGCGGGATTCCTTGATGCCCATGCTAAGCGGGTATTTCTTGCCGGGGATGCCGAGTGCTTCGTGTTCCAGGTTGACGATATGAAGACCTTTGAAGGTCTTTTTGAATTCATCGAGGAGGAAGCGCGTGTCGTCCTGGCTGTTGTGATTCACCACAATCACCTCATGGGTAGTAGGATAGGTCTGGACGAGCGTGCCGGGGAGGTGGGTGACGAGACGGGCGGCTTCATCGCGGGCGCAGATGATGATGCTGACGGGATGTTGCTGGGATTGATCTTTGGCCGGAGGGGTATAGAAGGCCAGCCTTCTGAAGAACCACACATAGTACACCAGTTGTACCAGGGCGATCAAACAAAAAACAATAAACAACAGTTCGAGCCAGGGGAAACTCAGTTTAGTCATAAGCGATGTACGAAAGTACAAATTTAAAGTAAATTGCGGGCCGGATTATGGGTAAGCTAACATTTGAATTGCAAGGCGGGTGCCCGCAAACGGCGGCAAGGGCGGGGAAGATCATTACAGACCATGGGGAGGTTCTAACTCCCATTTTTATGCCGGTCGGGACGGCGGGCAGCGTGAAAGCCGTGTCACAACAGCAACTGGCGGAGGATGTCAAGGCACAGATCATACTGGGAAATACTTATCATTTGTATCTCCGGCCGGGTTTGGACGTACTGGAGCAGGCGGGCGGGCTGCACCGTTTCAATGGGTGGGACCGGCCCATCCTGACGGACAGCGGCGGCTATCAGGTATTCTCATTGGCGGGGACAAGGAAGATAAGGGAGGAGGGGGTAGAATTTCAGTCCCATATCGATGGTTCGCGGCATTTATTCACCCCGGAAAAGGTCATGGATATTCAGCGAACTATCGGGGGGGACGTCATAATGTCGTTCGACGAGTGTCCGCCGTATCCGATTGACCGGGGGTATGCGGAGAAGTCGATGCAGCTGACGCATCGCTGGCTGGACCGGTGCTGGGAGCGGTTCCATGGGACGGCCGACAAATATGGCTATACGCAAAACCTCTTTCCGATTGTGCAGGGGGGTGTATATCCCGATCTTCGGAAGGTCAGCTGCGAATATGTGGCCGGCAAAGA
>DATMLR010000274.1:0-4629 GCA_035570015.1 Puia sp. | reverse complement strand
TTTCTTCATAACAGAGGCCAAAGTTACACTTTTTTGAACACGACGATCCCATTATGCCCACCGAACCCAAACGTATTGCTCATGGCGACATCAACCCGCCGTTTCTGCGCTTCACCGAGGAGGATGTTCAAACCGGACGGGATAGCCGGATCCAGCTGCCGGGTATTGATCGTTGGCGGGATGACCCCCTCCCGGATCGCATAGAGGCAAGCAATGGCTTCAATCGCCCCGGCGGCGCCCAGTAAATGCCCCGTCATAGACTTGGTGGCGCTGATTATGAGGTGATCCGGCGCTAGTCCAAAAAGCCGCGTGACCGCCTGGAGCTCGCTCACATCTCCCACGGGAGTGGAGGTCGCATGCACGTTGAGATAATCAACGTCCTCTTTGTTTAAACCGCCATCCTTCAACGCCTCCTGCATCGCCCGTAACGCGCCGGCCCCTTCGGGATGCGGCGCCGTCATGTGATAAGCGTCTGCGGTCATGGCCGCTCCGGCCAGCTCGGCATATATCCGTGCCCCGCGAGCCTTCGCATGCTCATATTCTTCCAGGATCAGGGCCCCGGCCCCCTCCCCCATCACAAAACCGTCCCGTCCGGCATCGAAGGGTCGCGAAGCCCCTTGCGGATCGTCGTTGCGCGTCGATAACGCCTTCATGGAATTGAAGCCGCCGATGCTAGCCTCCGTCACCGGCGCCTCCGAACCGCCGGCCACAATGACCTTCGCCTTGCCCAACCGGATATAGTTCAGTGCATCCATCAGGGCAGTATTCGATGTGGAACAGGCCGATACCGTCGCATAGTTGATGCCCATCAACCGGTACTTCATCGAGATCAGCCCCGGCGCCAAATTGATGATCAACTTGGGAACGAAAAAAGGGCTGAACCGGGGCGTACCATCCCCTTCTGCATATTCTTCCACCTGCTGCTCGAACGTCTCCATCCCGCCCTGACCCGAGCCGAAGATCACCCCGATGTCAAACGGGTCCATTGAAGGGATATCCAGCCCCGAATCGTTGATCGCCTGAGCAGCCGCAACCAGCGCATATTGAGTAAACAGGTCGGTCCGTTTCAGCTCATTCCGGTCCAGCACCGGACTGGGATCGAAATCCCTGACCTCACAGGCAAAGCGCGTCTTGAATAACGCCGGATTGAAATGCGTGATCGGTCCCGCGCCGCTGCGCCCCGCAACCAGCGAATCCCAGAAAGTTCTCACATCATTCCCCAACGGCGTTACCGCCCCGATACCCGTAACGACTACTTTTTTCATGGCGCAAAAATACTTACTTACTTGGAAGAAAGGAAAACAACGCTAACTTTGCGCGCTAATCATGACAGATCTATCCCTTTTCGATCCAAACGGACCCAGCAATCCCAAAAACAACATCTTCGGATTGCCGTTCAAAGAGGAAGAATCCCGCCTGATCATCCTGCCCGTCCCCTGGGAAGTGACCGTCAGCTATGGGGAAGGCACCGCCCGCGCCGCGGAACATGTCTTCCACGCCAGCATGCAGGTGGATCTCCTGGACGCGGAAACCGGCGACGCCTGGCGGAAAGGCATCTATATGCGTCAGCCCGACAAGAAGATCCTGATGAAAAGCGACTACCTCCGAAAAGAAGCCGAGCTCTATATCAACTTTACCTCCAAAGGGGAAATCATGGAGAAAAATAGCTTCATGTGCAAATCGCTGAAGGAGATTAATGAAGGCAGCGTCTTGTTGAACAATTGGGTATTCGAGCAGACCCGGTCCCTGCTGAACGCCGGTAAGATCGTAGCCCTGCTGGGCGGCGACCACAGCACCCCGCTGGGCTATTTCAAAGCGATCGCCGAAAAGTATGGCGATTTCGGCATCCTCCAGATCGACGCCCATTGCGACCTCCGCAAGTGCTATGAGAACTTTGACTACAGCCATGCCAGTGTCATGTATAACGCCCTGCAGGAAACCCCGCAGCTGAAAAGGCTTGTGCAGGTCGGCGTCCGCGACTATTGTCTCGAAGAGTCGGACTATATCCGTAACAGCAATTACCGGGTCATCCCCTATTTCGACAAAGATCTCAAGGAGCGGATCTTCGAAGGACAAACCTGGAAACAAATCACGGCTGAGATCGTGAACCACCTGCCCGATAAAGTTTATATCAGCTTCGATGTCGACGGCCTGGACCCACGACTATGTCCCCACACCGGCACCCCCGTGCCCGGCGGCCTCGAGACTGAGCAGGTCTACTACCTGATCCGTCAAATCATCCGCAGCGGCCGCAAATTCATCGGCTTCGATCTCGTCGAGATCGGCATCGCCGAAAGGGAATGGGACTCCAATGTCGGCGCCCGCATCTTGTGGAAACTTTGTAATTTGCTGATCGCCAATAACGCCTGATCGAATGAAGTATCAGTATGTCGTCATCCTGAAAAAAGACGGTGAGCGCGCTACCGATCTCCTGAGCATCCTTCTTTGCTTCACTTCCGCGGTCATTTTTGGGTACACCCAGCTAAAGAGCGATCATCCCAATATTTACCTCTATGCGTTCACTGCGCTGATTTTGGCCGGGCTGGTCTATAACGCCGTTGTTCGCCGCGGCCGGCAGAAACCCGTCCGCTATAAATACCTCATCCTGCTGACCGCCCTAGGTTGGTTCGGCATGCCTTTCCTGCCTTGGCTCGGTATCGTCTTTCTCATCCTGGCCTTCCTGGAACATCAGGCCAAGCGACCCCTTGAGATCGGATTCGACCGCGACCGGGTCGTCATCAACACGCTGATCCGGAGGCGCCACGACTGGTCCGTCTTCAACAATGTCCTGCTCAGAGAAGGGCTGCTTACGCTCGATTTCAAAAATAACCGCCTCTTACAGAAAGAAGTAGCAGACGATGACGAAGACGACGATGACGTGGATGAAGAAGAATTCAACGCATATTGCCAGGATCGGCTCACCGTTTATGGAAAATAAACAGTTTTGCGTCTAAGCGCAAACTGCCATCGTTTATGGATACGATCTCCCTCCCTGTCATCCATCCCACCTTCGAACGGCTGAAACGCAGTGGAACCGGGCTCCACGTACTGGCCGGCCTGCTTATCCTGACCCACGCCCTTAGCCATTTTCGCCATGAAGAGTCCCCCACTGTCTACTTCTGGTGCCTGCTCCTGATCTCCCTGGATATTTTCCTTCTGGTTCTGGCCGGTCGGGACATCCTTCGCCAGCTGCCCCGGGTCAACCTCTTTTTTCGGATCGTCGAAATCATATTTTTTCTCGGCATCGGCATCCTGATGCTAAAGGAGGGCAATCTCTGGACCGGTTTCATCCACCTCTCCCTCAGCATTGCCTACAGTTACCTGTTCTATTGCGAGAAGAGCTTCCGCTCGGAAGCGCTACTTTCCTTTCACCATACCGGCGTGACCGTCCCGGCATTGCCCGACAGCCACTTCCTGCTCTGGACAGACATCAATCATGTAGTAGCCCGCTACGACTCCATCCATATCAGCACCGCCGCCGAAAAAGACCTGCATTTCGACCTGCGCCGGAATCTTGAATTCGCAGAACTCGAACAAATTCACGAGTTTTGCAGGCACTATATTGGAAATTGATGCAATCATCGCCATTCATTTTATACTCGGACGGAAAAGGAAATATCTTCGAAGACACTTCACTTTACGTCACCGGCCGCAGCGGCTGGGATGCCCTCCCCGTACCTGCTGAAGAGTGGATCGAGTTGCCGGAGGGCGGCTCGCTTTATGAGCTGCCGGGCAGAAGAGGGATCGGCATTGACGTCCTGACCGGACAGATGCGGCTTTGCGAAAAAGGCTGGGCCGTAGCCGCCTTTATCCCACCCGCCCATACCGGCCTCTACCTGGCCGCCTACGAGACCGAAGTGAACGCCCCCACCCTGCCGCTCTTCTGCTATACCGCCGCGGGCTGGCTGGATTCCCGATTCTATGTCCCGGCCGTCCGCATCGAGCAGGACATCCGCCAGGACTGCGCCGGCTATAACTGGGATGTCATCAATGCCGGGGTGGGTACCCTGCTGAAAGCCTATCCTCACAACCGGCTAATAAAGCACCTGGCAAACAACTGCTGCCTGACCTATCATTGCCCCGCCGCCCGCAACTATTTCATGGGCCGCTGGGAATGCCCGGTCCCGTCCTCACCTGCCTGCAATGCCAATTGTATCGGCTGCATCTCTTTCCAACCAACAGATGCGACCATTCCGTCCACACAGGACCGGCTGTCTTTTAAACCGACTGCTGAGGAAATAGTCGAATTCACTGTTCCCCACCTGGAGACCGCACCTTTCCCCATCGTCAGCTTCGGCCAGGGCTGTGAGGGAGAACCCCTCCTGATGGCGGAAACGCTTAGCGAAGCCATCCTGGCCATGCGCCGCCACACCAGCCGCGGGAGCATCAACATCAACACCAACGGCAGCCGCCCGGAAGCGGTTCGGATGCTCTGCGAAGCCGGCCTGGACTCCATCCGCGTCAGCCTCAACTCGGCGCGGCCTTCCATCTACACCGCTTATTACCGCCCCAACAATTATGCATTCGACGATATCGTGGAAAGCCTCAAAGTTGTTCGCAGCTACGGAGGCTGGTCTTCCATCAACTACTTCGTTTTCCCCGGCATGACCGACAGCGTGGAAGAATATG
>DATMLR010000273.1:0-5754 GCA_035570015.1 Puia sp. | reverse complement strand
TATCGTACAGGGGGTTATCCGTCGTGTATTTGATTTGGCTATAATTATGGATATTCAGCAGCTCGACCTTATTACAATCCCAGGTTCGAATGGACCAGGGATAGGGTATTTTGACACGGATGACGCGAAACGTGTACAGGTTGGCAAAACTCATATCGTGGCAGGCTTGTATCTCCAGGGGCTGGCATTCCGAACTTTCCCTGCTTTCGTCTTCCAATTGGAGCGCATAGACATTCCAGTTGGAGACGTTGTTGAATCGTACTTCATTTCGGACGTGGTGTTCGACAGAGAGGGCGTAGATCCTTCCGCGGGTAGTGGTGTTGCTTGCATAAAAACCGGATGTGGCAAACGTGCTGGCGGACCAGATGTTCTTAAAGATCCCGCCGCCGTTGTTGGTAACCCAGCAACTCCAATATTGGGTGTCCCAGGTCTGTTCAGGGCCCGTGTTTGGACGGCGTTCTGCCGCGGGTATTTCTTCCCATTTCCAAGGCAGTCGTGGACCCGGACGCATGGTGCCATGGCCGCCGATGAATTTCACGTCATTGATCATGGACCTTTCGCCGGCCTGCCATTTACAGGCCACCGCTCTATAGTTGTTCTCTCCGGTATAAAGACCAATGCCTGTCAGGATATTCGTTCCGCCCTGGGGCGATTCGATCAAAGGCTTTGGCTCGCCGAACCCCCCGAATAAGGGCGTATTTTCCCGTAAGGCAAAATTTGTCGCCAGGGGATGCAGGCCGATGAGTATGGTATTGGGTTTTAACCGGATGGTTTCGGTGATCCTGTAGGAGCCTTGTGGTACATAAATGACCGGCTGTTCGTCGATGGCTTTTTGGATGGCTTTTGTGTCATCGGTGATGCCGTCGCCCACGGCTCCCAGGGTTTTTAGGTTTACCCAATCCTGCATCGGCGGCAAATCGGGGATATCGCTTGGGGTGGGCGCGGGCATCGCGTTGAGGGGGGTGATTTCGCAGATCGTGCTGTAGCGGGTCTCTTTGTCCAGATCATCCATCTGAAGACCGTAAATAAGTTTTTTTATTTCGTATATAGGGGCTGCGACCCTGGTGAAGGTGTCTGTCTTTGGATAGCGGATGCAGATGGGTGTGTTGCGGCAAACGAGGCGGCGGATGTTGAGCTGCATGTTGGCGTTGCCTTCGTCGCTGATTGTTATGGCGGGGCCGGAGATGTTTTCGAAGCGGCAATCTTCCATGAATATTTTCTCCCAATAACCAGAGTCTACCTGGATGGCGGCGGGGGTGTTCCTTACCTGCATCCTCACAATAGTGAGTCCTGCCTGCTGCGTCTTTATGGCCGTCTGCCGCTGGCCTTCAAAATAAGTATCCAGCATCATAAACTGCCATCCGGGGGACGCTTTTGTCGTATAGATGCCATATTCTCCACCAAAGAATTTCACGTCCTCCATTTCATTGCCGATGTCAAAAAGGCCGGCCTTGCCTTTTCCGATATTGATATTGCAATGGGAGATGAAGCTATGCTGGGCAAAGTGGGTTCTGAGTGCTACAGCAGCGGGGTTACCATCTCCGATGGCAATATCTATGTTAGATAGTGCGCTATAGAAGGTGCCGGCGCCGGCATCATGGATCGTTCCGGTGGAGTCGGGGATGCTGCTGGTGAACCAAAACATGTAGCGGGCCCTGCCTTTGTCTTTGAGGTCCTCTTCCTGGAACCCCGGAGCGTTTTTCTTTAGGAGAATGAGGGGTCTGTTTTTCCCATAGCCGATTAAACGTATGGAGGCGGGGATGTAAATCGTTTTGGATATGGTATAAGTGCCTTGCGGGATAAAAAGGATGCCGAAGTTCTTATCTTTTTTTAGTTGGTCGATGGCTGTCTGTAACGAGAGGCTGACATCCATATTGTCACCGGCTGTGAAATAGGCCGCTTGCGGGTCGTCCGGTTTTTCTGAATAGATGGAGTGGCCGGGTGTGAATTGTCCATGGACGTTTGAGATCCAGGCCATCAGCAAACAGATCGTCAAAAGTGCAGAATTATTCATTAATTTGACAAGGTACAGAAAATCTTTTTGGAGGATTCGCGAGACACAATGTCTTATAAAAGTACAGTTGCTGTTCATTATCGCACATTCAGCAGCCAAAAATTCCATCAACTTATTGATAAACAAGGTCCAATAAAACTGGCATTTTCTTGGCGGCGACTGAGCATGCTTATGACATACCTGAAAACCGCCTGGCGCGGTATTGTCCTTAACAAGGTCTATAGTGGTTTGAATATATTCGGCCTAGCCATCGGGATGGCGGTGGCCTTGCTGATCGGTCTTTGGGTCTATGACCAGTGCAGCTATGACCGTTTTATGCCCGGCTACGAGCAGGCCTACCAGGTGAAATACAATCATCTCAGCGCTGGTGAGACACAGACGCAGGTGGATGTCGCCATCCCGCTGGCGGATGCGTTGAAGAACGACGTCCCCGAGATTGCCTGTACGGCGTTGGCCTATGGGCCGGATCAATATGGTCCTCAAACCACTGTCCTGCGGGTGGGTGATAAGAAGATCTCGCCCAGGGGGATGATCGCCGACAGTGATTTCCTGAAGATTCTCCGGTTCCCGGTACTCGCCGGCAATGCCGAAAAGGCGCTCAGCGATCCCAGTGATATTGTGATCACCGAGTCTGTCGCCAAGGCCTTGTTCGGGAGTACGGACCCGATAGGAAAGACAATCTATATCGCCAACTGGTGGACGCCGCGGGTAACCGCCGTTCTGAAGGATCTGCCAGCCAATTCAACGCTGCAATTTGCTTATATCACGCCATGGAGTCAATTTGCGCAAGCCGGCTGGGTACACACCTCTGTTACCAGCTGGAATCTGCCCCTTTACAAGCTCTATGTATCGCTCAAACCCAATGTTTCGGATTTGCAAGTGGCGCCGAAGATAAGCGGACTGGTACAAAAATATGCTCCTGCTACGTATCGTGCTACTCACCAGCAGGTGACCATGCAGCCGGTAAAAGACTGGCATTTGTATTCGGAGTACAAGAATGGCATCGCGGTGGGCGGACCCATCGAATATGTGTGGCTGTTCGGCATTATTGGAATAATGGTGCTGGTGATCGCGTGTATCAATTTCATGAATCTATCGACGGCGCGTAGCGCCAGGCGGGCCAAGGAAGTGGGGATACGCAAAGTGGTGGGGTCTTCCCGGCGGGCGCTGATTGTGCAATTTCTTAGCGAATCGGTGATCCTTTGCGCCATCGCGTTTATCTTTTGTCTGATGATCGTTCAGGCGGTGTTGCCGGCTTTCAATACGCTGGCGAGGACGCATATTGCCATTCCATATAATCAAGGCATTTTTTGGTTGGGTATGCTCAGCTATATACTCCTGACGGGGCTGCTGGCGGGGAGCAGACCGGCGTTCTATTTAAGCGCCTTCCGGCCCGTGAAGGTTTTGAAGGGAAATGTGACCAGCGGGCGGGGGGCCACGCAATCCAGGCGGGTGTTGGTGGTGGTGCAATTCACTTGTAGCATCGCGCTTATTACGGCGACGATCGTCATCTATCAGCAGATAGAACACGCCAGCAACCGACCGAGGGGATACGATCCGAATCGGTTGGTCATCAGCGAAGCCAGCGGCGGCCCTTTAAGGGCATTGAAACAGGAGATGCTGGCGACGGGCGTAGTGACAAGCGTCACCCAGTCGCTCAGTCCCGTAACCGATGTTTATGGGCGCAACAATATCGACACGTGGTCCGGGCAGCTGGACAATGAGCCGCTGATGGTCGCCATGAATGCGCTAGGCGATTCCGACTATTTTAAGACGGTGGGCATCTCGTTTGTGGCGGGGAGCAATTTTAAAGGTAGTCCCGGCGGTGATACGACAGCGGTGATCCTTAACGAGACGGCCGTGCGGCGGATGGGGCTTAAGCAGCCATTGAACCAGACGATGACGTGGTCTCAATCCTGGGCGGGCACCCGGCTCAAGATCATCGGCGTGGTGCATGACGCAGTAACCGATGCGCCATTTGCGGCGGCGGAGCCCACGATGTATGTCTATGAACCGGGATGGTCCTTTACCGTGACGTATCGGCTCGCGCCGAATGTAAGCACGCAGGAGGCGCTGGAGCGGATAAGGCCGATCTTTAACAAATACCGGCCCGATCAACCCTTTACTTATCATTTTGCCGACGAAAACTATGCGGCGAAATTCAGCCAGGAAAAACTGGTGGGTGAGTTGGCGGGCATCTTCGCGGCGCTCGCGATATTTATCTCCTGTCTGGGGCTTTTTGGATTGGCTGCTTATACGGCCGAGCAGCGGACGAAGGAGATCGGTATCCGGAAGGTGTTGGGTGCGTCGCTCTCACAGGTCGTGCTACTGATCTCACGGGATTTTATCGTGTTGGTGGGCATCAGCTGTCTGATCGCTTCGCCGCTAGCTTTCTATTTTTTACAGCGGTGGCTGAATGGCTATTATTACCGCGTCGAGCTGGGACCGGGCGTATTTATCACCAGTGCTGTGATGGCTATAGTGATTACCATCATTACGATCGGCTTTCAGACGTTGAAAGCGGCGGTTAAGAATCCGGTGGAGAGTCTGCGGACGGAATGATTTTGAGAATAAGCTCAAAAATCTTGGGTTGGACTTGCTGCGGCGGCGGATCGTTGCGGCATCTAAAAAACAAATTTCATGGCGGAACAAGAGGTCATCAAACATGTGAAAGAGGTTGTTGCAATCTCCAAAGACAAAACTAAAAAATGGCAGACAAAGGTGCTGGAGATCCTGCTGGAGATTGGCATTATTGTGTTTGCCGTCACGCTTTCGATCTGGCTGCATAACTGGTCGGACAGCAATAAAGACAGGGAAGAGGAAAGGGAGTTCCTGGCCGGACTGAAAGGCGATCTGCAGGCGGATATGGTGGAGATGAGGAGCGATTCCGCGTATTACCGGCTGGAGCTGAAGGCTGTCGGTTATTTTCTTCGGATCGGGGCGGGTGAGGCGATCAGTAAAGACAGTATGTATTTTTACCGGGATATGCTGTTTGGGGATGCCCAGATCTATCCGCGCATCAGCCGTTTTGAGGCGTTGAAGGGGAGCGGCAGGATGGGTATCATCCGCAATAAACAACTGATGCTACACATCACCGATCTGTATTCCAAGGATTTCCCGGAAATCGAACGGCGGAATGAATTTGTTAATTCTCTGAGAGAGAATGCCTTAATTCCATTTGTCGATTCCCACCTGCAATTGGATGCGGCCGGGCACGAAACTAACTGGCAGGAGTTGCTGCGGATGTCACAGATGCGGCTCATGGTGACGGCTCAGGGGACAATTTTAAATAACATTGAGGTTTATGGGATAGGCCTTAAGAAGTGCGAGGATATTATCAGGGAGATTGATGAGCAGTTGGATTAGGGGGTGCTAATTTTTGCCAAATTTTCTTGGATGCCAGGCGAGGGTCAGCATAAAGTATTGCTGTAGTGTATTATTGTCGCCGTGGACAATGGTATTGTTGGTGGCACTGTTGATCAAGCCGGTGTTTTGATGGAGCAGGTCGAGGGCAGAGAATTTGATCTCTCCTGTCTGATCCTTGAAGAAGCGGTAGGTGGCGCTGGCATTCCACAGCGTAAAAGACTGCCGGGGGGATGCGGTACTTGTGTTGACCGTATAGGTTAGATTGCTCGCCAGGAAAAGCGAACGGGTGACCTTTAGCCAGCCGCTCGTTGTCGTACTGCTGGTATGATTCGTCAGCGGGAGGGAGACCTGGTTGGTTTGAGTAGATCTTGCCC
>DATMLR010000272.1:0-3749 GCA_035570015.1 Puia sp. | reverse complement strand
TTCTTTATCCTGCAGACCCATTACCGAAGTACGCTGGACTTTGGTAATGACGCGCTTCAGGCGGCGGAGAAAGGCCTCAAACGGCTTTGGGAAGCCCACGAGCTGTTGAAGAAACTCGCTTCGCCCGACGAAGCCTCGGCGAAGGCGGGCCTTCCGGAATCCTCTGCCACTCCCGGCGACCCCGCGCTGGACGATAAGGTTCGAAGCCAGCTCCGAAGCCTCGATGATTTCATGAACGATGATTTCAATACCGCAAAAGTGCTCGCCACTCTTTTTGACCTGGTACCCGTCATAAATTCACTCAAGACCGGCCATATCGCACCAGGCGCGCTGAGTCCCGCCACGATCAACCTGACCAGGAAATATTTTACGGACTACCTGGAGAATATCCTCGGCCTCAAAGGTGAATTTGCAGACGAAGACCACAAGCTCACCGGCGTGGTGGAACTGCTAATGGATATCCGCCGTGATGCCCGTACCCGGAAGGATTACGCGACCTCCGATAAGATCCGCAACCAGCTCCAGCAGCTGGGCATCATCCTCAAGGACGAGAAGGATGGGGGAGTGAGTTATTCATTTTCGTAGATCACAAGAAAAAGGCCCCATGGACCAACTGACTCACCTCGCAAAAGACCGGCGGTTGAAACGCCTGATCGACCAGCATACCGAACCGCTGACTTTAAAGCGACAAAAAGATTTGTTCTTCTACCTCTGCGCCTCAATCATGAGCCAGCAGCTTTCCACGAAAGTTGTACAGACGATCCGGCAGCGATACCTCGACCTGTTTGGCGGCCGGGCTCCTACTCCTGTGCAGATCCTGGAAACCCCGCCCGCCACTCTGCGGGCAATCGGCCTGTCCAATTCAAAGGTGGGCTATATTTTGAATGTGGCCCGGTTCGCCGTCGAAGAAGGACTAGATCACCGGAAACTGGATAAGATGGACAATGAGGCGGTTATTGTCTACCTCACCCGGATCAAGGGGGTGGGACGCTGGACCGCTGAGATGCTCCTGATGTTCGGCCTGGGCAGGGAGGACGTTTTCGCCATGGACGACTGGGGGATACAGAATGCCATGATTGCCGTCTATAAGCTGAGCAGGGAAGACAAAAAGGCCTTTCGGGAGAAAATGTTGCGCATCTCCGCGAAATGGAGCCCGTATCGTAGCTACGCCTGTATGTATCTCTGGCGATATAAGGACAATCGCCCCATTGCAGCATCCAAAAAATCGTAATACTTTTGTTGACCGGCAAAAAAGCCGGTTTGGCCGATTTTTTGTAGACCTTTAATACAATAATTGCGTATCCCACTGTTAAAGGCTGTAATCCAATCGACCATCATTCAATACCTTCACCTTTTAAAATTACAAATGTGAGAAAAGTAACAATCTTCTTCCTGACCGCCACTGTTATCGGATTTTTTTCCCTGATCGGTTGTTCAAAGAGCAATAACAATAACAATTCTTCAGGTAAGGATAGTATTTATTACTCGCCCTGGTTGACGATTTCGATGCTGCCGACGGACGCAGGCGATACCATCTATGAGCAGAACATTTCCGCTCCTGCGCTGACGAGTGCTATCGCCGCTGACGGCGCTGTCGTTAGTTACCTGGGTGAACCCGGCTTTCCCAGCACAGGAGACACAACTAATGAGACCGCGCTTGATTTTGGCTTGTACACTTCTTTTGTGCCGGGAACCATCACCCTGACATCTCTTGGGTATCTGAACGATTTCACCAATTATGGTTTTTTATACCGTTATGTTATAATCCCCGGGAATGTTCTGACGACAAAGGGATTAACGCCAAAACAGGCCAGATCGCTGACCTACGCCGAAATTACAAAGCTCTTCCCTCCGCCTGCTAAGGAAACTGCATCGCCCACCATACAATAGCATTCAAGAACCCCCGGGCTTGCCCGGGGGTTCTTCTACCCGCATTTCACTTTACTTCCAGTACATTAACGTCCTCAACCAGATGGGTGTCGGTTGACACCTCCCAACGCCGGAGGGACTTATCGCCCAGGTTACGGATCACAAACACGAGTTTGTCATAGCTGTCCGGATCGGCCAGCTGAAAATTCTTCGCGAATTTCTTATCCGTAAATACATTCTGATACAATTGGTTTCCGTCCCGATCCAGGATCTGGAGTACAAACCGGCTGCCTCCGGGATTGTCGTAAACAACATTGAATACGCCCCGGCCTTGTGCCGCCGGGATATACTTTACTTCTGCATTGCCGCCGACATGGGCGCCCAACAAGACACTGAAAAGAAATGCAACGATCGGTTTTGTTAGCGTAATTGCGTTCATACAAACATTTTTTTAAAGTTTTTTAATAGCGTTGACAAAATCTTTCTTTCCCTTTTCCTTAAGAAGGGAGAAGTGCAACAACCATTAGTGGGGGAAATCGTTAGACGGCAATCGGGGAAAACGTTAGACAACAATCGGAGAGAAGGCCGGCAAGCGGCGGCAGCAATCAGAAATAGGCTGCGGGGAGATATACAAAGACTAGCCAAAATTATACCAAAAATTGAATAATTGAAATAAATCTATATAAATTTTATGTTAACTGGTGGGAGGCCGGTTCGACGTTTTAACTGGCTGGGTCTTCATTGAGGATATCCCACAACAGGTCCTTCAGTTCCACAATCCCTTGCTGCGTAACCGAGGAAATGAACAGGTGCGGAATGGTCGCAGGTAATTCTTTTTCGATCGCCTCCTTTAGCTCGGAATCCAGCATATCGCTTTTACTGATCGCGATCACGAAGCGCTTGTGAAGTAATTCAGGATTGTATTTTTCCAGCTCACCCAGCAGGATGCGGAACTCGCCTGCATGATCTTTACTATCCGCCGGGATTAAAAAGAGCAGCACCGGATTGCGTTCAATATGCCGGAGGAACCGGTGACCAAGCCCTTTTCCTTCGGCTGCACCTTCAATGATCCCGGGGAGATCGGCCATACAGAACGAACGTCCGTCGCGATATTCCACCATCCCCAGCTGTGGGGTCAGCGTAGTAAAAGCGTAGTCGGCGATCTTGGGTCTGGCCGCCGTGACCACGGAGAGCAAGGTAGACTTGCCGGCATTCGGAAAACCTACCAGCCCCACATCCGCAAGGACCTTCAATTCCAGGACCTTCCAACCTTCGACACCCGGCAATCCCGGCTGGGCATGCTCGGGAGCCTGATTGGTAGGTGTCGCGAAACTGGCATTGCCAAGACCGCCACGTCCGCCTTTCAACCAAATGATCTCCTGCCCGTCTTCCAGTATTTCCACTTCCTTCTGTCCTGTCTCTTCGTCCCGGGCGATAGTTCCCAGCGGAACCTCGATGATAATATCCTTTCCAAATCGTCCCGTGCAATTGTTCCCGCTTCCCGATTCGCCGTTTTCCGCCAGCACATTCTTATAATAACGTAGATGCAAAAGCGTCCACAGGTCTTTACTTCCCCTAAGGATGATATGCGCGCCCCGGCCGCCATCCCCGCCATCCGGGCCGGCCATCGCGTTATACTTGGTGCGCATAAAATGCTTGCTGCCTGCCCCGCCATGTCCGCTCCGGCAAAATACCCTGATCTGATCGACAAAATTTGATTTCTCCACTCCAGCTCCTTTTTTGAATCGCAAAGATACTTCATTCAATAGTTGGCCGGACATTAATCGCTCCGCTTCGGGAACAGGATATTCTCATAGATCTCTTCTAATAATAAACTCACTTTGACCGTCTCCACCATCAACATATCCGTCAATGTATCA
>DATMLR010000271.1:0-7195 GCA_035570015.1 Puia sp. | reverse complement strand
GCACAAACGGCAGCAGCTCATCGATCATCCAGGTCTTCACGAACCGCCGCCCCGTCACCGGGTTGACCAACCCCGCCGCTGCCAGCGAAGCCGAATCCGGCCGCTTCTCATCGATCACGAGATAGGAAAGACCTGCCCGATCCAGCTCCCGGCTGAGGAATGTTCCGCAGATACCCTGCCCGATGATCAACACATCGACCCGCATCATTGACCACCCTCCACGTTTACCCGGATGCCTTCCGTGTGGAAAGCAAACTCCGGCGCATATAGACATTCCACGCTGGCCACGCCGTTGCTGAATTCACCCGTCTGCTCCACCACCAATGGATACTCGAATACATAAGCGCCTCGCGGTACCGAAGAGAAGAAGAACTCCGTACTGACATCCTTCGTTGATTCATAATATCCCAGTCCACCCTGCCAATGGTATCCGCTCAGCACGTTCAGTGGTTCCAGACAAGCCGCGCGCATGTCTTTCAAATGGACATATTCCAAATCCCGATCCGTCCTCAGTACCAGTCGCACGACTACCCGATCACCGACATGAAGCGTCCCATTCTCGGCGATCGTATCCAACACCGGCCCCCGGTCCGTATTGCGTTGCACGTAAAGCCGCTTCTCCAGCCGCAGTGGCGCCCTCGCGCCTTCCGCCGTTGTAATCTGATCCAACTGATCGAAATATTGCCAATATACCGATCCCCAGGCCGGCGAGCCACCGCGCTTCGCGGACGACATCGATACTTTAATGTGTCCCATCGAAGAGTCAATAAACGGCGCATCAAAGATCTTTTTGTCATACCCGGTACCCGCTTCGCCACTCATTTCCACTACCTTGTCTCCAAGCTGGACCTTCACCTCCCGCTGCTGATCCAGCCAGTTCGATCCCCCCATCAACAACGCATATACCGCATCGGCAGTCGCCTTCGTTGAAGTCCAATTGTGCGTCTGCTTCTGCCGGAGCAGCCAGGTCTTCAGCTGCCGGTCCGCCGCCGTATCAGGACCGATCTCCCGAAACGTTTCGATCATCACCGCTTCCGTCTCGACAGGCGCCTGATACCAGTAATAACCGCCTTCCATTCCCTTCCAATACATCCCCAGCTGCTCATTTCGGATCGCCGTCTCCCGCAACGAAGCCAGGATCGACCGCGCGGTCGCTACATCCCCGGTCCGGAACAACGCAAGTGCTACCATCCCTTGAATAAATTTATCGGCCCTCACCCATTCCTGCTGCGCCACTTTGCGAAAGAAGTTGACCGCCGCAAACGATCCCCCCGGGATGCCAACATCATTAAAAAGGCTTCTCATATACAGGTACTGCGCCACGATAGGGGAGATCCAATGAACCACGCTGGTTACTTTGAGATCCTGCTGATAGTCCTTCGTTATCTCCCGGTCCGCATAACCGAGCGCCGCCACGACCATGTTCCTGATCTTCTCCTCCAACACCGGAGACAGCGCCTCCATGCGTTGCAGCCGCCCCAGACCCGTCAAAATATACTGCGTCACATACCGGTCATCCGGGCCACCTTTGAACCAGGGGAACCCTCCATCAGACGCCTGCAGTTCCCCCAACCGGGCGATCGTCGATTCCAACTCCCGGCCGATCCGCGTCATATCGAAGAGCAGCGCGATCCGCCGCTTCTGCTCTGTCTCAGTCTTCCCCTCCAACACCCAGGGCGTCTCCTCCAGCAACACGGATTTCAATTCGGGATTTTTCTCCAGGTTGCTCAACAGCGCAGCCGTATCCACCGTCCTCCAGCGTTCAAAAACCTGCGCAATCCGCGGCGACCCGGCAACGATCTTGCTGGCCAGCGCATTAGCATAGAGGCGATCAAACGTCTGTTCTGCACACTCATACGGAAACTCCATCAAATAGGGGAGCGCCTGTACCGCATACCAGGCTGGGTTGGCAGTGAACTCCACCGTCAGCGCATGATGATTCAGCGTCTCGCTGCTGCCGCTCTTCAATAATTTCTCCAGACGGAACGTCCGCGTTCCATCCGAGGCCATATCCAGCGGAAGCGTCTCCGTCACCAGCATCCGGTTGCTGACTACCGGCAACATCGCCTGCTCGCCATCGCTAAAAGCCCCCGCTTCCGCGACGATCCGATAACTGACCGGACGATTGTATTGGTAAGGGACCTCCACCGGGAACTCCACGACCGAACTCCCCCGCGCCGGTACAGTGAAATATTGATTGGGCTGCCGGTTGAGGAACATCCCGTCAGCCGGCTCCCCGTTTGTCGGATCGGTCAGCGAAAGCCCCATCTGCCCCGTCCGCTCCGAATCGGTCAGGTTGACGACTTTAACCGAAAGATTGATCTTATCACCTTCCCGCAGGAACCTCGGGACATTCGGCTGGACCATCAGCTGTTTTTGAGTAATGATCGTCTTTTCCGAATACCCAAAAGCGAGATCGCGCGTATGCGCGAGCGTCATCCATTTCCACTGCGTAAGTGATTCCGGCATGGTAAACGAAAAGCTCACGTTGCCCATACTATCCGTCCTCAGATCTGGAAAAAAGAAGGCGGTCTCCTGGAAATTCGTACGCACCTGCACAGGCGGCGCCTGCGGCGCCGCCGCACCTTCCGCCTTCGCCTCCTCATCATCCAATCCAACAAATCTCGACTGCCGCCGCGCAGCCCCATAGCCGACAACCACCACGTCTGAACGATTTGCACTCGGTGCCGCCACCGTGGCCACACCCCGGACCGCACCCCTTAACTCGTAGGAAACACCGCGATTCGTCCCCTCTGGCTCCAGCCACTGCGACCTGGACGTCCGGAAATCATCGCTGGTCTGCCACGCATCCAGCCCATTCATTGTGGGATACAAATAAGGTACATTCCATGAGTGATAGGCGAACTGATCCAGCGAAGCGTCATACATCGCCGCCAGCCCCTGAGCTGCTACTCCCGAACCCCTTAACCCACTGACGCTCACCGCCCACTTTTCTTTGCTGCCGGGTTCCGTCTTGTCCCGGAAACTGGTATAGTGGATTTGCAGTTGCTTATTGTCCCACGGGACATCCACAATCGTCTGATGCACATATAGCCGATTGTCCTTGACAAAAGCATCGGCGATGCCAAACCCGCCCCGGTCCGCCGCGGTGATAGGCCAAAAATCGGTATGCCGGCCGCTGGCCGCTGTCAAATATAGAAACTTCAGACTGTCGAGATTTGGCCGCCCGACCTTCCGGATAATAAAGACATCGGTTGTCGAAGACCCCGTCGCTATCTGCACCGTTCCTCCCGGCTCCCCGGTCACATGCGTTTCAGGCGTCCCTGCCCAGAGATATTCCGGATTAACCGGACCGCCCGTCTGGTTATCGTACAACTCTACATAGCGGGTATCCTTCACCCGTTGACCGAACGTGTCAATCGCCGTGGCTTCGATTGCCCACCAGCCGGGCTTCAATTGCAGCGCCAACGGGTGCCCTCCCGTCGAATCCACCCCTTCCCAAGATGCCGTGCCCCTTGGCCAGTTCTCTTTCTTCAGCCCCTCCCGGTATTGGTCATGCGGGAACGAATCGAGAAAAGCGGCTTCGGACATCACCCATCGGTCAGGAATTTCGCTCCACAGCCGCTCGCGGATCAGCCGGTTCGGCGCCTTCAGTGGATAGGCCGCCAAATGTACTGTTGCAGGCACAGGCTCGCCGGATAAATTATTCACATCCGTCCGGATGGCCCGGAGACTATCCGCGGGCATCGTCTCACCTTCTTTCAGTTCGATCGCCAGATCAAGTACCGAATATCCGGCAACGATCGTCGCAGATCCCGATCGGGTCTCGCCATTGATATCCGTCACATCTGCTTCGAGCTTGTATTCGTAACGCAGCTCAGAATTCCCAGGGAAACTTCGATCCGGAAGGGCGTCGAATACAATCCGGAAATCGCCATTGGCATCCGTCTTCAACACCCCATGCGCGATTTCCACTCCACTCTGCGAAAAGACTTCCTGGCGATAATGGTATTTGTTGAGGGCCCATATGGACCGGGTGACCCGGTATTTGACCGTTGCCCCGTCCAGACTGTTGCCCGCATATGCGATCGCGTTCCCCTTCACCCGGATACTGTCGCCCACCCGATAGCTTCCCTTTAACCGGTCAAAACTGACGGCGAATCGCGGCCGCTTGTATTCTTCGACAGCGAAGGCGCTCACTGACTCCTCGTTCGCCGAATCCATGACCTGAAACTGTCCGTTCAGCCCGTGATCCGGCAAATGGAATTCCCCGTGACAGGAGCCGAACTCATCCGTCGTGAGCTCGATTGAATCGATATTTTCACGATTGGGGTCGATCAGGCCTACCCTCCTCTTGCACCCGGCGACCGGTTTTAGCTGTCGGGTGTCATAGTCCCGCGTTACGGTGATTTCTTTGAAGTACACCGTCTGGCCGGGTCGGTAAATGGACCGGTCCAGGAAGAAAAATACTTTGGTGTTCTCGTCTTCATACGCTTCTTTATCATCGATAGCCATCGCCGGACCAGGTTCCCGATAGTAGAATGGCCCATTCTGGTCCATATAAAGATGTTCACCGGGCCGGCTGAATTCAAAACAGAACTGGTCGTACCCTTTGTGCTTGCCTAAGTGAAAATGCCCTTGCTGATCGGTGTGATAAACAGCAGCTTTCCAGAGCTGCCATTTCCGACTCCCGCTGTTCCAATCCTTTTCCCATACCTGGATGCGGACATCGTTAAGCGGCTGACCACTTTCCCGGTTGACGGCAAAATAGTCCGGCCCTTCAAAGACATAGGCGATACCGGTAACGTAGATGCGCTCGCCAACCACAATCCCATGGTTACCATTCCAGCTATTATCGGTGTTGGCCAGTAAAGCATAGGTGCCCGCCGGCAGCGACCCGATTGGGATTTCCACGGAATGTATCAGATAGTCGCCGCTATCCGGCAAGCCCTGGCTAAAAGATCGATATACCGGCGCCTGGAGCCAATCGGGCCGGCCGGCCGTATTTTCTTCCAGCTCCTTTTTCCACATCAGGCTGTCGATCTTCACGAGATGGAAGTAGACCCGGTTGAGGTTCGACCATTTTACCAGGCAACGAAACGGTCTTTCCGGCACATTGAACTCCTCTGCCACAAGATCAATCGCCGGCCGGACAATATTCTCCAGCAGCCTCCGGCAATTCGTCCTCCCTTCGCTGCTGTCAGGCTCCCGCAGTACCCGTTCACAAATCGCTTTCGCCCGCGCCATGCCTGCGGCAGTAGCCTGATCATGGTACCGGTCGGCTTGCAGATACCAGGCCTGCGCCGCAGCCGGAAGATCACCCCATTGATTCGAGAGACCCGCCATCGCGCCCAGATACTTCGCGTTCTTATTCGGATCGACCGAATACCTTCTGGCAAACCCGAGCCGCTCGATATCGGCTCCTATCAAGGCATCCGGCTTGGCATCCTTCAAGTGAAACCGGATCAGCCGCTGATAAAGCAGCAAAGCCTGATAGATAAGGGAGTTCGCATCCATCCCACCGAAAACATGCGCCGTGAAGATCGATGCGTCCGCAAAAACCGCCGTATCCTCTATATCAAATGCATCCACAGGCTGGTGGATGGTCGCTTCTATTCCCTTGAAATAGTCCAGCGCTTCATACACGAGGTGATCATACAGGGTGGGCTGCAGTCGGCGCTGCCAATTGCCAGTGATCAGGATAGGTTCCCAGGAACCCGGCGCGGTTCCCTGCAACAGTCGCTCCTCCTTCACCGACGCCAGGAACAGGTTGCTGATCCGGC
Organism: Puia sp.; assembly: GCA_035570015.1. Lineage (GTDB taxonomy): Bacteria > Bacteroidota > Bacteroidia > Chitinophagales > Chitinophagaceae > Puia. The sequence continues at coordinate 1,451 of DATMLR010000271.1, read as the reverse complement.
GATGGAAATCGTCTATCGTCCACGTAGCCATGTCATCGGCTCCTTGCACAACCGTAGCCGTCCGGCCGTAAATGAAATAGCGGTTCCTTTGCAGATAATTCAAATAGGACGACGCCAGCAGGGATTCCAGTAACGACCGCTCCGGCTGGGCTGTCCCGGGGATATCCTTTTCAAGCGACTGGATAGCCGCCGTATCCGCATCACTATTTATTTGTTGCTGAATCGTCAGCCGGTAGATCAGCGCCCTCATTTCCTGCCCGCTTCTATGTTCCTGCTTCGCTATCGCATCGATCCGGCTGACCTCCGCCAGTGCCGAAAGCGGCAGCCCGTCAACCCTCAGCAGCGAATCCACCACCTTCCATCGGGCCTCATAATCGACACGCCCCGGCTGCGCCCGCGCCATCAACACCATCGAACAAAGACAAAGGATCCCAACCAGCTTGCGTACCCTCATAGGAGAAATTTGACTAAAATATTGAAATTCGACAAAAAATTGCTGCGCAAAATAATTTTTTGTCTCATTACCATTAATGTCGGCACTTTCCTTCCTTCGGTCGGAAAGTGCGAACTGGGCTCCGCCCAGTTTAGATGTCTCAAAGAAACGATTTACATAATCTCATGCCCATTTAACATAGGTATAACGGTATGTTCTTAAACAGTTGCACCCGACAACCTTCCTATATACGAGCCCGCTATTAAGCTCACAACAACTTAAAACTAGATGTATGAAAACGAAATTTACGATCTTATTCACCGTTGGCCTCCTCTTCGCCGCCGTTGCTACCCAGGCCCAGACACCGTTCGCCGACCACCGCGATATCCGCCATGACCGCGTGGAGATCCGCCACGACCGCCGCGACATTCGCCAGGACCACCGCGACATTCGCTTCGACCGTTTCCACCGCCGGTGTTTCTAACCTCAAATAACGAAGCCGCCCCCGCAAGGGGGCGGCTCTTTGATATAGCCCAAAACATTACTTTTTCATCACCTTCGCCATCGTCGCCCCAATCTCCGCAGGCGTCTGCACCACCGTGATCCCGCACTCCGCCATGATCTTCATCTTCGCAGCCGCCGTATCATCCGCCCCACCGATGATCGCCCCGGCATGACCCATCCGCCGCCCGGCCGGCGCCGTCTGCCCGGCAATAAAACCGACCACCGGCTTCCGGTTATTCTCCTTCACCCATCTCGCCGCCTCCGCCTCCATACTCCCCCCGATTTCGCCGATCATCACGATTCCCTCGGTGCCCGGATCATTCATCAGCAATTCCACCGCTTCTTTCGTCGGCGTTCCGATGATCGGATCACCGCCAATTCCCACCGCCGTTGAAATCCCCAACCCCGCCTTGGCCACCTGATCCGCCGCCTGATAGGTCAGCGTACCCGATTTCGACACGATCCCGATCTTCCCCGGCTTAAAGACAAACCCCGGCATGATCCCCACCTTACA
>DATMLR010000270.1:0-6302 GCA_035570015.1 Puia sp. | reverse complement strand
GGCAAGATTTGGGATCGGGTGCGGAATAAAGCCGTTAAACCTGTTGGGGTGAACGGTGAGGAACAATAGCCCCGCTGCGAGGGACATATTCGCCGGTCCCGACCGGGATTTGCTCCTGGTCGAGGGCGGTCCTGACGTGGCGGCGTTTGCTGCGGCGGTAGAATTCGTGATGGATCCAGAGCTCGCCGCCCATCCATTCACGCAGGAGGTACATAGCGCCGCACAGGTAGATGAGGCAAGCGGGGATCCAGAGCACCCCGGCCGCAAAAAGTTGATCCCGACGGCCAATGGGCAGGGCTGACCCGCCATAAAGCCCGGGGGCGGCGAATAGGATGAGCGAGGCAAGCAGGGTGATGGCGACCCAGCCCGTGGTCAGGTATAGCAGGGATTCGGGGGCTGACAGCCGGTGAGACTGGTAGGGCCCGGCGAGCGGCCAGCAAAAGAGGATGCCGGCAAGGAGAAGGCTGCCCGAATGGAGGAAGGAGAGACGATGGAGGTGCCGGTGGAAGCCCAGGCCGTCCCAGGTCATCAAGGCGTTGAAGATAGCAGGTACCTGCCAGACCCACAGGATACCGATGCCCAGGATCCAGTTAAGCCAGGGCATGGCGGAGAGCCAGCGGGACAGGCCAAAGGCCAAGCCGCCCATGGCTTCGGGGCGCTCCCGCATGGCCAGGACGGAGAAGGGCGCCGCTATCAGCAGAAGGGTAATGTGACCAGCGATATGCGAACTGAAAATGAATTTGCTGCCGGAAAAGAAGGAGAACTGAGCCAGGGCCATACTAACTAATGCAGCTACCAAAAAGAAAAGCCGGAGATAAGTAAATTTTTTCATATCGGGTTATGGTAAAAAGTCAACTTTGACGAAAGCCAGAATACTTTATACAAAATTGCTGCCAAGGTTGCGGAATGGTTTTTGTCCACCGTTTAATAAACCTCAGTGAGCTATCAACCCATCGAGAATTATGGCGTTATCGGCGATCTGAATACAATTGCGCTGGTCGGTCTTAATGGTTCTATCGATTTCATGTGTTTCCCGCGGTTCGATTCCCCAAGTGTCTTTGCCGCGTTGGTGGATGACAAAAAAGGGGGTAGTTACCGGATCAGTCCAGAGTTCAGGGAGATGAAAACCAAGCAGTTGTATTTTCCGGATACCAATGTTCTGCTTACTCGTTTCCTGTCTGCGGAAGGGGTGGGAGAGATCATTGATTTCATGCCGGTTGATCCCAATGGTGAAAAAAGGCTAATCCGACGGGTCACGACAGTCAGAGGAGAGGTTAGATACCGGTTGCAATGCCGCCCCCGGTTTAATTACGCAAAAACGGATCATTCAGTTGTCCGCACCAGCGACCGGGAAATTGTATTCAAAATAGATGGCCCCGATGGGTTGTCGCTTAGGCTCCGGGGCGCAGTGCCCATCACTGTAAGCGATGGGGATGCTGGGGCGGAATTTACCCTTAAGGCAGGCGACCGGGCGGACTTTCTGTTGGAGAGCGAGGCCAATCAGGAGGTGATGGCAGAGAATTTTGTCGAATTCGTGACGGAGTGCCTTCGCCGGACGATCAATTACTGGAAAGACTGGATGAGCCGGTGCATTTACAAGGGCCGGTGGCTGGAGGTGGTCAACCGGTCAGCGCTGTTGTTGAAGCTCTTGTCTTCATCGGAATACGGGTCGATCATTGCGGCGCCGACGTTCGGACTGCCGGAGAGTATCGGCGGGCAGCGAAACTGGGATTACCGCTATACCTGGATCCGGGATGCGTCTTTTACCGTGTATTCGCTGATCCGGCTTGGCTATACGAAGGAGGCCGGGTCATTCATGACCTGGGTGGAGCAATTGTTCCGCAAGATCAAGGAAAATGAGCGGCTGGGGATTATGTATTCGATTGATGGCGAGCGGCAGTTGAAGGAATACCAGCTTGATTATTTTGAAGGATATAAGGGATCGTCGCCGGTGCGGATAGGGAATGATGCCTACGAGCAGCTTCAACTGGACATCTATGGTGAGCTTATGGATTCTGTCTATCTTTATAACAAATACGGCGAGCCGATCTCCTACGATTTCTGGAAGGATATCGAAAAGCAGATGGAGTGGCTGGCAGACAACTGGGACCAGCCGGATGACGGTATCTGGGAGGTGAGAGCGGGCCGGCAGAAATTCCTGTATTCGCGGTTGTCCTGCTGGGTGGCGCTGGATCGGGCCACGAAGCTGGCGACAATGCGCTCGTTTCCGCGAAACGGAAAATTGAAGGAGGTTCGGGATCAGATATACAATAGTATTTTCCGGGACTTCTGGGATGAGAAGAAACAGGCATTTATGCAATACCCGGGGTCGGAAACGGTAGATGCGTCCAGTCTGCTGATGCCGCTGATGCGTTTCATCAGCCCCAAAGACCCGCGTTGGCTGTCTTCGCTGAAGCGGATCGAGGAGGAGTTGGTGACGGACTCGCTGGTTTATCGTTACCGGCCGGAGGTCGCGGCTCCGGATGGGCTCGTCAGCCGGGAGGGGACCTTCTCGATGTGCACGTTCTGGTATGTGGAATGTTTGTCGCGATCGGGCCAGTTGGAGAAGGCGCGTTATTATTTCGAGAAAATGCTGGGTTATGCCAATCATCTGGGTTTGTATTCGGAGCAATTGGGTTTCGAGGGAGAGCATCTGGGGAATTTCCCGCAGGCTTTCACACATCTGGCGTTGATCAGCGCGGCCTACAATCTGAACCAACAATTCAATGACAACAGAAACAAGAACATTGACCTCGAACAACTCTAACCCTTACTAGCCGATGTCTGCCGCACTGACGCCTTCCACTCCACGGAAACACAAGCATGCCCGCCACTCGAGGCTGAAAAAATTCTTCAAGGTATTGGGTCCCGGCCTTGTCACCGGGGCGAGCGATGACGACCCTTCAGGGATCGTGACCTACGCGCAGGCCGGGGCCATGTACGGCCTTTCTACGTTGTGGACGGCCTTGCTGACCTTTCCGCTGATGGCAGCGGTCCAGGGAATGGCCGCGCGAATCGGGATGGTGACCTCGCAGGGGTTGACGGGGACCTTAAAGATGCATTACCCCAAGTCCGTGCTGTATGCGATGATCCTGTTCAGTTTCCCCGCGGTTGTGCTGAATATCGGCGCGGATATCCAAAGCATGGGAGCGGTGGCGAACCTGTTGTTCCCGGCGATACCGACCTTCTTGTACTGTATCGTCTTCACGGCCATTCTGTTGTTTGTCATTATCCAGTATTCTTACCAGCGGATGGCGGGACTGCTCAAGTGGTTGTGTCTTGGACTGTTGCTTTATCTTGTCATCCCTTTCCTCGTTCATCCTGACTGGAAGGAGGTGGCCAGGCATACGTTCATCCCATCGGTACGGTTGGATAAGGGTTTTTTAAGTATCCTGGTGGCTCTTTTGGGCACCACGATCTCGCCTTATCTTTTCTTCTGGCAGGCGACGATGGAGGCGGAGGATATGGAGCATGCGACCCGGAAGCGGGTCTTTGTCGACAAGCAGATGCTGAATAACATGCGAGAGGATGTGAATACGGGGATGCTCTTCTCCAACGTGGTGATGTATTTTATTATCCTGACGGCGGGTGTCGTTTTGTATGGTGCGGGGATCAGGCAGATCGATACAGTCGAGCAGGCGGCGCATTCACTAAAGCCGCTGACGGGGCAGTTGAGTTATGTGCTTTTCGCGATTGGGGTGATCGGCACAGGATTCCTGGCGATCCCGGTGTTGGCGGGCTGTGTGTCGTATATGCTGGCGGAGACCTTCAATTTCTCGAAAGGGCTGGATAAGAAGTTCTATCAGGCAAAGCGATTCTATGGCGTGATCATCGTCAGTCTGGTCGCGGGGCTTTGCCTGCAATTCCTGGGGATTACGCCGGTTCAGGCGTTGCTTTACACGGCGATCCTGTATGGGCTGACGGCGCCCGTAATGATCATAATCCTGCTGCATATCGGCAACAACAAAAAGATCATGGGCAAGCACACCAATAGCGTGCTGTCGAATGTGCTAGGCGTGTTCACGCTACTGCTGATGACAGCAGCGGCAGTCGGGCTGATCTGGTTTCAATTCTTCAACTGATGCACAATCGTTACCGGGAACGATTGCGTAAATAAACCCATGCGCAGCTTTCTTTATGTAGAAATAGCTTATTAACATTGACTTGGATTTTAGCTTAACTACAAAACACAACTGCCATATGAAGAAAATGCTCTTGCTCCTAAGCCTGGCGCTAGGGATCTTTACCGGTGTTCGGGCCCAATCCGTTAAAGGCCGGGTGTTGGATGACAGTACCGGCGGGGGGCTTTCGGAGGTATCGATAACCGTGTCAGGCGTATCGATCGGTACGACAACGGGGCCGGACGGATTTTTTTCCCTTTTTGTGCCCGCTGACGGGAAAACGCATACGCTGCAGATTTCACACGCCGGATATACGACCGTTACGATGCCGCTAAGGGCGGCGGAAGGGTTGCTGGTGCGGCTGAAAAGAGAGGCCACGCAGCTGGAAGATGTGGTGATCATCGGCTATCAGAGCGTCAGGCGGCGGGATCTGATGGCATCGGTTTCCTCTATCAGTTCGCAGGACCTGAAGGATATTCCGGTCAATTCGGCGCCGGAGGCCCTGGCGGGCCGGTTGGCAGGCGTACAGGTCACGGGTGCGGACGGATCGCCCAATGCGCGGGTATTCATTACTGTTCGCGGCGGCGGTTCGATTACCCAGAGCAATGCACCGTTATACATTGTGGATGGGGTTCAGCTTGACAACGCCCTGCAGGTCTTATCGCCGCAGGATATCGCATCGATCGACGTGCTGAAGGACGCCGCGGCGACTTCGATCTATGGGGCGCGGGGTTCCAATGGGGTAGTGATCATCACGACAAAGGGCGGCCGAAACACGAACGGGAAGACGACGATCGCGTTCAATGCTTTTGCGGGGGTTGGAACTTTGGAGAAGGAACTGCCCGTGCTGGGTCCCTATGACTATATGTATTACCAATATGAACGCGCGCAGTTAACAGGTGACAGCAGCGGGATCACGCCATACGGGTATAGCTGGGATACGGTTCAGAAATACAAGCAGGTACCAAACTATGACTGGCAGCACAAGGTCATCGGCCGGGATGCTTTCCAGCAGACCTATAATATCAGTATCAGCGGCGGGACGGACCAAACGCAGTATAACCTTAGCCTGACGGACAACGACCAGGACGGCCAACTGCTGCTGTCGGAATTCCACCGCAAAGTGGTCAATTTCAGGTTTGACCATAGGGTGAGCGACTTCCTCAAGGTCGGGGCCAATATCCGGTTCAACAATACAATCGTTGACGGGATGGGGACCGCGAATCCCGGGTCATCAGCCCTCAACTTTCTGCGGCAGATCATCCGGTACCGGCCGTTTATTCCGGCTGGTCAGACTGCGAACAGTTTCGACCTCCCTTATTATTCATCGACGGACGCCAACAGTCTGTCGCTGGTCAATCCGGTGCTGCTGGATGAGTCGACGTACCGAAAGAGCTCCCAGAACGTCCTTGACCTCAATGGCTTTGCCCAATTCACCTTTACCAAGTGGCTAACGTTCAGGAGCACATTCGGGTATGACTACAACAGTTATCAGGGGAATGCCTTCGACGACACGCTGACCTATAACTCGCAGATCAACGGTTCGGGGCTGCCGATCGCCGATATTACGGACTCGATTATTACGACGATCGACAATTCAAATGTCCTGACCTATACGAACTCGCTGGGGACAGGGCGGTTCCATCAGCACAATGACCTGACGGCGATTGTGGGAGAGGAGACGTACGAGACGAATCAGAACAACAACTATGTGCAGACGAACTATTTCCCGATCGGCACTACGGCGCAGGCAGCGCTCGCCAATATGAACCTGGGGTCGCCGCCCAATTCAAGTCTTGCGGAACCCAAGCCCACTTCGGCGGTGATCCCGACGCGACTCTTATCCTTCTTTAGCCGCGTGACCTATGCCTACGACAAGAAATATATGCTGGCGGTATCGGCACGGGCGGATGGGTCATCGTTGTTTGGGGAACAAAACCGATGGGGTTATTTCCCTGCAGCGTCGGCGGCCTGGCGGATCTCGCAGGAGCGGTTCATGGAAAACCAATCGATATTCACCGACCTGAAGCTGCGGGGGTCGTTTGGAGAGGCGGGGAATAACCGGATCGCGCCCTTCCAATATCTGACGCAGTTCAATACCAACAGTCAGTATGGGTTGCTCCAAAACCTGATCACGGCTTATGCATCGGCCGGGCTGGCCAATCCAAACCTGAAATGGGA
>DATMLR010000269.1:0-5607 GCA_035570015.1 Puia sp. | reverse complement strand
CCGAGGCCCGCAGGCTCCATTTCCCATGTGTCATCGGCGTCGAAAACCCCTCCATCCCCCGCTCCAGGATCAAGCCCCGCACCACCCCTTCCTCATCTTTGGCCCAGACGACCGCCACCTGCGAGAAAGGAGCATTGCTGATCCACATCTTACTGCCATTTAGGATCACATGATCCCCCGCATCTTTGATATTGCTTAACATTCCCGATGGATCGCTTCCATGGTCCGGCTCCGTCAGCCCAAAACATCCCAACCACTCCCCGCTCGCCAGCTTCGGCAAATATTTCCGTCGCTGCTCCTCACTGCCATATTGATAGATCGGGAACATCACCAGCGACCCCTGGACCGACGCCGTGGACCTTACCCCGCTGTCTCCACGCTCCAATTCCTGCATCATCAGACCATAGCTGATATAATCCAACCCACCCCCGCCATACTCCTCCGGAATGGTGGGCCCAAAACATCCCAACCCCCCCAGTTGACCCACAATCTGTTGCGGAAACTCGGCTTTTTGTGCATAATCCTCAATGATAGGGGAAATCTGCTTTTTTACATAGTTTCGTACCGAATCGCGCACCAGCTTGTGCTCATCTGTCAATAACTCATCGAGTTGGAAATAGTCCGGACTTTGGAATAGATCGGTCATACCGCTAAAGTAAGAAAAAGGGACGTTTTTTCCTTTTTCATGCAACATGGGAGGAAAACAGGTGTACTTAATAAGTAGATGCCGCTTCCGGTGGCGCTGGTAAAAATGAACGCAAAAACAGTTGAATTGGAATTGACGGAACCAATACTGCTCGACGAATTGGTAGAACGCTGCAAACAGGGGGATAACCGAAGTTTTGGCGAGCTGTACAACAAATATGCAAAGGCCATGTACAACACCAGCCTCCGGATCGTCAACCATACCGGCGACGCCGAAGACGTACTGCAGGAAGCATTCACCGATGCATTCCGGTCCCTGGAAGACTTTCACTATAAGTCTACCTTCGGAGCCTGGCTGAAACGAATCGTCATCAACAAGTCGATCAACCTGCTCCGCAAACGCAGGATGGACCTGATAGACATCGAAAAGACGAATATTGGCCACCTGCCCGACGAAGAAGAACCGGACGAAGAAGAACGGGCATTGAAGGTAGAGGAGATCAAAAAGGCCGTGGCCCTCCTGCCCAACGGCTACCGTACCGTACTGACCCTCTACCTGTTCGAAGGATACGATCAGGAGGAAATAGCCGAGATCCTGCAAGTCTCGCATGCGACGGTCCGAACGCAATATATGCGGGCCAAACAAAAATTATTGCAATTGATCAAACAAGCAGCATAGTATGAGCAACAGATTAGAAAATTTCGTCCGGGATCACCGCGAAGAGTTCGATGGTGAAGAACCGGATAACAAAATATGGGAGGCGATCCGCAAGGATGTGGGGCTTGGAGAAGATCCCAACAAAAAAAAACCGGCCCCGGTGGTACGGCTTTTCCGGGCCGCATGGGCCGTGGCCGCCGCCGTCGTCCTCCTGATCGCGGGAACGGTCTGGTTCCTTAGCACCCGGCATAGCCAGACGCCAAACACACCCGCCATCGCCTCCGGTACCTCGAATACCAAGCCGCAAACAACCCAGCCGACCGGCCCGGCCACGCAAAATCCGGCCCATACGCCAGATTCGAACCAGTCAACGGCCCAATCCACCCCGGATGTCAAAGGAACAATCCCGGACAGCAAAGCCGACCTCAGCGCCGAGCAGAACGAAGAGATGTATCACTATGCTAAACTGGTGGAAATCAAGCAGAAAGAGTTAAAAACCATCGAAAAGGACGAACCCCTGCTTTACAAGCAGTTCTCGATGGATGTGAACAAGCTCGACTCCGTTTACCATGGTTTGCAACAACAATTGACAAAGAACCCCAACCAGGAACAAATACTCGAAGCCATGTTACAGAATCTACAGCTGCAGATGGGATTACTGAATCATCAGCTCGACATCATCAAACAAATCAATCATTCTAAACAATCAGCATATGAAAAAGCATATAAGACTACTTAGTGTGCTCCTCTTATCGCTTGTCTTATCTGCTCCGTTTTTGAGCTGGGCCCAGAACAACAGGAAGACAAAGGTCATCAACCGTTCCTATACCGTTACAGCCGAAGATAAGTTGCAGATCGATAATTCATTTGGAGACGTTACTGTCAATACCTGGGATAAACCGCAGATCACCGTAGACATCGAGATTGGCGCCCGCGCTTCCTCCGAAGAGAAGGCCCAGGACATCCTCGACCAGATCGAAGTAAAGGAAGATAAGTCAGACCACCTGATCACCTTCCATACCCACGTAGGCGAGATCCATTCCCATGGCAACTCCCGGCATGACGACGGCGGCGACAACCGGACCTTCTTTATCGACTACGTCATCCATATGCCCGCAGGGAACCCCCTGGACCTCCATAACGATTTCGGCCGGACTGAAGTCCCCGACCTCAAAGGATTGGTCAACCTGACGAGCAAGTACGGCAGCCTGACCGCGGGCAACCTCACCAACGTGGGCAATATCGACGTCGAGTTCGGCAAAGCCACCCTCGGCGATATCACCAACGGCAAAATCGTTCTTCAATACGACGGCAATACCCGGATCGGCACAATCTGCGGCAACGTCAGGATCGTTAGCGAATTCTCCAACCGCATCCAGCTCAATGTCGGCGAATGCCTCACGGACCTCTCCGTATCGGAATCTTATTCGGGCATCCGGATGGTCGTCGACAAGAAGCTTTCCGCCCAGATCACTATCCACACCAACTTCGGCGAATTCCACAACGAAAGCGAATTCACGATCAGGGAGAAACATGAAGGGGATGATGACGGCCCCAAGTTCGACCGTGACTATAGCGGGACCATGGGTGACGGTAAGGCCCAGATCAAGGTGAAGAGCGAATTCGGCAGCTTGCGGTTAAGCACCGTCGGGGACGAAAATGGCGATGACGACCGCGGGAAGGACAAGGATAAACACAAGGACAAAGCCAAGGATAAGGACAAAGGCAAAGACAAAGACAAGGACAAAGACAATTCGGACGTTTCGGTATCTTAGCCGGATGGACCGAACCACTCCCGGATCACTAACCGACCGCCCATCACCGACACGCCTCCGATCAGCTTCTAACTGGCTCTCGCGCCATCTGACCCTGCTCGTATTCATTGCCCTGGTAGCCGCCGTGCTGCTGGGGCAATTTGCTCCCGCCACCGCCGTCCGGATGAAATTCCTTGGGGACCGTTTCGTCGACGCCATCAAGATCTTCATCCCCTTCATTATCTTCGGGACGATCGTCTCCGGGATCAGCGGCATGAGCGATCTCAGGAAAGTCGGCCGCATCGGCGTCAAGGCGCTGGTCTATTTTGAAGTGGTCACTACCCTCTCCCTGGCCATCGGCATCCTCCTCGCCTACCTGGTGCAGCCCGGCCGGGTCGACAGGAATAGCCTGCCCGCCGGCAAAGCCCCGCCGATCGCCAAATTCAGCTGGGGTGATTTCTTTATTCATAACCTTACCCTCCAGGTGCTTCTCCTCGCCATCATCGTCGGCATCATCCTCAGCCTTCACCCCAGGCGCCTCAAAGTCGTCCCTTACATCCACCTCGCCACCCGCTGGGTCTTTACAGCCCTCAAATACTTCATGTTCCTCGCCCCCGTCGGCGCCTTCGGCGGCATGGCCTTCACCATCGGCAAGTATGGTATCCGGTCCCTCAAACCCCTCGTCCTACTCATGGGCACGGTCTATGGCACCATGATCATCTTCGTTTTTGTCGTGCTGGGCGCGATCATGCGTTATTTCAAATTCAACATCTGGACCTACCTCAAAGATATCCGCGAAGAGATCCTCATCGTCCTGGGTACCTCCTCCTCCGAAGCCGCCCAGCCTTCCCTCATGCTGAAACTCGAACGTATGGGCTGCAGTCAGCCCGTCGTGGGACTCGTCATCCCGACCGGGTATTCCTTCAACCTCGACGGCACCTCCATCTACCTGTCCATGTCCGTTATCTTCCTCGCCCAGCTCTACAATGTCCACCTCAGCCCCGGCGAGCTCCTCAGCATCATCGGCATCCTGATGATCACCTCCAAAGGGGCCGCCGGCGTCACCGGCAGCGGTTTCACCATCCTTGCCTCCACCCTCACCGCACTTCAGAAGATACCCGTCGAAGGCCTTGCGTTCCTGCTGGCCGTCGATAAATTCATGAGCGAAGCCCGCGCCATCACCAATATCATCGGCAACGGCGTCGCCACCCTCGTGATCGCCAAAAGTGAAAAGGAATTTAACCCGCCACTCCCCGCCTGACCCGCCGTTGGGGCCGGGACCACCGCCATTGTACCTCCATGGTAAACGGGCTGCAGGAGCCGTAGGACATTCCTTAACTCTATACCGGTTTATGTCTTTATCGTCAGCTGAAGCCTTGAACGAGATCTGCCTCGCGGATTCATCGGAGCCCTATGGCAACATCAGCGCCAGCCCTGCAGTCGGATTTTGCGACATAGCCTCATACCTCCATTCGGCACGCGCCCACAACACATGAACCAGCCGGACTTCTATCCCTGCCCCAAAAATAAAAGCCAGCGCATGACCATTTATATAGGGGTTATATCCGCTGATAAGTGCCGGATTATCCGTGCTGATACTTTCCGTACACAACGAAACCCCGCCCTCGACAAAAGGTTGAACAACGCCATTGGTGAAGTTGTACTGAATAGTCAGCGGTATGCTTTTGATCTGCCAGGTTTCGTGATTAAAGACGGGGGCTATCAGGTAGTCCGGATCCTGAAAATGTCTCTTCATCACAGCAGCAACCCGGTACCCGAGATTGAGCGAAAGCGATGGATTCAGTTTCTGCCAGACCACCCGCAGCCGCGCTTCCATCGTGTATTGCGCGTCATTCCCGAACGATATCCCGCCCACATAGGCAAAGAAGCCGAATTTCAGCATCGCCTTCTCGCGATAAATATACGTAGCCACAATCTTGTCGGGATTCAGACAGGCATCCAGGTTTTGAAAGAACCGGATCATGCTCCCGGTAGAATAGTCAAGGCCTTCGATCTCCTGCTTTTCAGCGCCACAGGGCCCCACGAAGAAATTCAGCTCATTCCGGAAATTCCCGCTTATCCCGGGAATCGTGTGCACATCATCGTCAAACAGCAGGTAAAAATTGTTGTCCTTCCGCACCAGGAAGAACAGCACATAATCTTCCGTAAAACTATACAGATCATATTCGCCCGTCACCAGCAACTTCGCAAAGCAAGTCCGCGTAACCGGTTGGTCTTTCCGCGTATCGGAATAGCTGACAGCACGGAACTGATAACCGCCGTCATATCGAAATGCTTTTACGTCGGAAGGAGTGAAGACTTTGTATTTTTTATCAGTGGCCGAAGCCTTAAAGGATATGCGCTCCGCCGTCTCATCACTTCCCTGCTCTTTCAAGAAACCGTGGACAGTGTCTCCCGCAACCCGTACAATATAGCCCGGCTCGAAGCTGTCCTGGGCTTGCGTGGTAGAAAATGATAGGAATAGACTGATAGCCAAAACAAAGGTAGTCCTCATGCGCAATCAGTTTTAGTGGTTTAGGTATCTTCGAA
>DATMLR010000268.1:0-8270 GCA_035570015.1 Puia sp. | reverse complement strand
GGATCTATGGAGGTTTGAACTGGAATCCAAATCTACGGTCGCCGCTCACCGAGCCGGGTGTCAATGCGAGGACGGGGGAATATATTCTCGCGGTGAACGGACAGGAGGTCAAAGCCACGGACGACATCTATCAATTCTTCGAGAACACGGCCGGGAAGATCGTGGAGCTGATGATCGGCCCCAATCCCGACATGACGGGATCGAGAGTGGCAAAAGTAGTACCGGTAGGTAACGAGTATGCGCTCCGCAACCGGGATTGGGTGGAGGGAAATCTCAAAAAAGTGACCGAGGCGACGGGCGGCAAGGTGGCTTACGTCTATGTCCCCAATACGGCACAGGCGGGGCATGACTATTTCAAACGTTATTTCTTTCCGCAGGTCGACCGGCAGGCGATCATCGTGGACGAGCGGTTCAACGGCGGCGGGGATCTGGCCGACTATTATATCGAATTGCTGACGAGGCCCTACCAGGCCAACTGGCATACCCGGTATGGCCGGGACTTTAAGTCGCCGCTGGCTTCCATCCAGGGGCCAAAGGTCATGCTGATCGATGAGACGGCCGGTTCGGGCGGGGATATGCTGCCGTGGATGTTCCACAAGTTTGGCGTGGGTACGCTGATCGGGAAGCGAACCTGGGGCGGACTGGTCGGGATTCTCGGGTACCCGGAACTGTTAGATGGAGGGCTGGTGACGGCGCCCAATGTCGGTATCTGGACGAAGGATGGGTTCGTGGTGGAAAATGTAGGCGTGTCGCCGGATATCGAAGTGGAACAGAACCCGGCGGATGTGATCAAGGGGCATGACCCGCAGTTGGAGAAGGCGATCCAGGTGGCGATCCAGCAGCTGGCGGAGCATCCGGTGACGGAGCCGGTCCGGCCGTCTTTCCCGGTAGTGGGGAAAAATTGATTTTTAGCAAGGATGGGCTAAATTTAGGCATTAAACTTCGAATATGTCAAATCCTACAATCCTTATTACCGGTGCAAGCGGAGGTCTCGGCAGTTATATTGTGCCTTATTTTCTCGCCAAAGGATTCCGGGTGATCGCAGTGGTCTCAGAAGAAAATGCTAAAAACAAACCCAAGAGCGATCCTTTGCTCGATGTGCAGGTGGTAGATCTGACCGATGAAAGGGCTGTCGGGACGCTAATTGCCTGGCTGATCGAGACTTACGGGGGGATTGATGTGGCACTGCTGCTTGCGGGCGGTTACGTCGCCGGCGGCGTGGCGGATGCGACAGGGAACGAGGTAAAGACGATGTTTGCGATCAACTTCGAGACCGCCTACTATGTTGCCCGGCCGGTTTATAATCACATGTTGGCGCGCGGGAAGGGGCGGATCGTGCTGATGGGGGCGCGACCCGCGCTGGAACCTGCGGCGGGTAAGACTTCCGTGGCCTACGCGCTCAGTAAGTCGTTGTTGTTCCAGCTGGCGGAGATCCTGAACGCGGATGCAAAGGGTAAGGATGTGGTGACCCATGTGGTCGTCCCTTCGACGATCGACACGCCGAACAACCGGAAGTGGATTGCCAATGCGGATTTCGATAGTTGGGTCAAGCCGGAGCAGCTGGCGGAGATCTTCAATTTCATTTGTTCGGACGGAGGGGTGCCGCTACGGTATCCGGTGTGGAAGGTGTATAACAATGCGTAATTATGGAAAATATCAAGATCGCTACCGCGCAGTTCGAACACGCTAGCGGGGATAAGGCGCGTAACCTGGACTCCATCCGGCGGCTGACGGCGAGGGCGGCGGAGGCGGGCGCCCAGGCAATCGCCTTTCATGAGTGCAGCATAACGGGCTATTCGTTTGCGCGGCGGCTTTCGAAGGAAGAGCTGCTGGTAGTGGCGGAGCAGATCCCCGAGGGGCCGAGTATCCGGGCGTTGACGGAACTAGCCAGGCAATATGATATCACGATCCTGGCGGGACTTTTTGAAAGGGATAAGCAGGGTGGGATCTATAAGGCTTATGTGGCAGTGGATAAAGGGGGGCTGATGGCCAGGTTCCGGAAGCTGCATCCGTTCATCAACCCGCATATCCAACCGGGTGATCGTTATATCGTGTTTGAGCTGCATGGCTGGAAGTGCGGGATACTGATCTGTTACGACAACAATATCATCGAGAATGTGCGGGCGACGGCGCTGCTGGGTGCGGATATAATTTTTATGCCGCATGTCACGATGTGTACGCCATCGACGCGGCCTGGGGCCGGATTCGTCGATCCCGGGTTGTGGGTAGCGCGGGAGACGGACCCGACATCGCTCCGGATCGAATTCGACGGTCTCAAAGGGCGGGAGTGGCTGATGAAGTGGCTCCCGGCGAGGGCGTACGACAATGCGATCTATGCGGTCTTTTCAAATGCGATCGGGATGGATGACGACCAGCTCAAGAATGGCTGCTCGATGATCCTGGACCCGTTTGGGGATATCCTGGCGGAGTGCCGCGTGTTGGGGGAGGACCTGGTAGTGGCTACGCTGACTCCGGAGAAGCTACGGCTGGCGGGTGGATACCGGTATCGGAATGCGCGGCGGCCGGATCTGTATCGGGACATCGTCGGCCAGCCGCATGTGGCGGAGCAGAAGGTGGTATGGATGAAGGCAAACAATCAATAATGCAAAAGGATTTTTTGGACCTGCTGGATCAACTCAGGTCGATCGCACAGCTTGGCCTAAACTATTCCAAAGATCCGTATGACCTTGAGCGTTATCACCGGCTGATGGATCTGGCGTGTGGGGCATACGGGGATTTTACGGGGCTGGAGCCGGGGGTGATCCGGGAGCGGTTCGGCCGCGAATTGGGTTATATCACGCCAAAGCTGGGGGTGCAAGGGGCGTTGTTCGATGCGGATGGGAACCTGCTGCTGGAGCAGCGGAAAGACGATGCGCTATGGGGTCTGCCGAGCGGCTGGGTAGAGGCGGGTGAAAGTCCCGAGACAGCGCTGATACGGGAGTTCGAAGAAGAGGCCGGGCTGCAGGTTGAACCGGTGAAGGTCATTGGATTTTATACGCGGCTGCCGGGCGAGTACCGGCAGCCGCATTCTTCTGTACATGTGCTTTATCTGTGCCGTTGTCTTGGCGGTACGCTGCGCAAGTCGCATGAGAGCCTGGATATGGTCTATGCTGATCCGGCGGTTATCCGGGACTGGCATAAGGATCATCGGGTACAGGCGGAAGCGGCATTGCAATATCGATAGGATTGGTTACTGATAAGTATAGGTGATATTCTCGGTGGTGATTCCTGACGAGGCGGGTGTTGTCGTTACGGTTCCTTTAGTCGTGGCCGGCTGGTTCGCGTAATTATAAGTGGTATTGTAAGCGGTGACGATCGTCTGCGGAATTAATCCTGTTTCGGTTTCGGTCGTCTGAGACAGGTCATTAATGATGATGGCGGCTATTCCGGGGTAGAGAAAGAGTGGTGCAGCGGCCAGTTTGCTATTGTATTGGTACTCGGTAGTATAGGTGGCGGTCTGGATCCCCACCACATAGACATTTTCTACGGTCTGGGTGAGGTTGCCGCCGCCAAAAGTATATGTTGTGAAGGAGAATGGCTCGTAGGCAGAGGAGCCGTTCGGGATATTGTAAATATTATAGGTGGATAGATTACCGCCGGCATCGTAGGTCAGCAATGCGCTGTCGTTGCCGGTTATCTGAGTGGGCGGGAAAAATACCGTCCCCGAGGTAGTGCTGGTCCGCTGAATATAGGAAACGATATGGCCTCCGCTCGACTGGAAAGTAGTGTTGATCTGGATAGTGGCGGATTCGTTGAGAACGCCGTCCTGCGCCGTCTCGACAAAAGTTCCGGAAAGACTGGACGGCAGGTTGCCGGACCAGGTTACCGTATAGCTGAGGTTAGTGGTAAGCGAACCGACCGAATCCGCGTAGGTGCTATTCTGCTGCATCCCTGTCACCAGATTATTCGAATTATATTGATAACTGGTCACGATGCTGTCGACGGTAGCGCCGGAGGAATTGGTGACAACCACTACCTCTTGTGTCAGGAGGGCGCCGTTCCCGCCTTTTCCATTGTTGCTGGTGTCGCTGGTGTTGCTGCTACTGCTGCTGTTGCTGGACTTGGTACAACTGGTGGAAGCGGTGATCAAAAGGATCAGAAGGGTTGCGGCGGTGAAATGATGAAGGCGGAAGGCTGGTAACTGGTTCATATCTTGTCGTGTTAGTGGGATAAAGTTATATCGGGTTGCACGACGATTTTATGGCAACAAACAATCGGCAGGTTTGCGCAAGCATTTGGCGGAAAAGAGGAGGTGACGTGAGGAAGACTAACGCGAGTTTAGGTTAGGCGCCGGGACTGAGGAAGAAAGCTGATTTCCGCGGCCGGGTACGGGTTGTCCAATCGTGTTGCAGGATTGTCTTCAAGGTCTGCTCGAAACCTTTGGAGAAGTCCGATTTCAGGATAAACAGGTCGGCGCCTGCGTAGAAGGCGGCTTCGATGTCCCGGGTAGGGCCCGCTAAGGACTGGATGATAATAGGGATATGGTTCCATTTCCGGTTTGACCGGATCTCTTCGAGCCACTGGATCCCGGATTTTCCCGGCATGTTCACATCGAGGAAAATGATGTCGGGGAGGACTTCGGCGGTGGTCAGATAGATCAGGAGTTCAAGGCCACCGTCGACCCATTCCAATTCAAACTCGATACCGATACTGCGAAGGGTAAATTCAAAAAGAGGGGACTCCGCCCAATTGTCGTCGCACACGACTATCTTAATAGGAGATTGCATAGCACCTGATAGGACTTTTAGGAACCGTCTAAGTTTAACAAAGCATAATCTATACCAAAAATTTTAAACGGGGAATAGGAGTTTTCCTATAGATTTTCCATGCTGTCGCGGTAGCCTTTTCCGATGGGGATGGAGGCGCCATTGATCTCGATCATTTCGGCGGTATAGGATTCGATGCGGCGGATGGCGACGATATAGGAGCGGTGGACACGTTTGAAGAGGTGGGCGGGTAGGAGGGCTTCGATCTCATGGGTGCCCATTTTGGAGATATATTCGCCGCGGGTGGTGATGATCTTGATGTATTCCCGTTGGCTTTCAATGTAGACGATCTCGGAGAACAGGATTTTCACTTTCCGCTTCTGGACGGTAACGAAGATGAAGTCGCGCGGATCAGGGGGATCGACGGGCCTTGGGGTTGCCGAACGGTGGGTGCGGACCCGGGTTACGGCGGTCAAAAAGCGTTCGAATTCAATCGGTTTCAGGAGGTAGTCGGTTACGTTGAGGCTGAACCCCTCCACGGCATACTGATGGTAGGCGGTTGTGATGATGACGGCGGGGGGAGACGCGAGGGTTTTTAAGAATGCCATCCCCTTTAGCCGCGGCAAGTGGATATCCAGAAAGATCAGGTCAGTGTTGTTATGTCTGAGGAAGTCGGAAGCGAGAATGGCATCTTTGAAGGTGGCGGCCAGCTCGAGGAAAGGGATCTGGGAGATATAATCAGCCAGTACTTTGACGGCCAGCGGCTCATCTTCGATGATGATACAGTTGAGTTTAGACATGACTGGCGAGATTGATGGTTAGCCGGGCGGAAAATTCTGATCGTAATTGTTCGAGCGAGACCTTATAATCGGTATACAGCAATTCCAATTGGCGGCGGAGGTTGGACAGGCCGATATTCTCTTTGACCTGACCGTTACCGGAATGCTCTTCGGTGGAATTTCTGACCAGAAAGGCCAGCTGCCGGTTGGTAATGGATAGATGGATGTCCACGAAAGGCTGTGAACGCGTTTCGGCAGCGCCGTGCTTAAAGGCATTCTCGACGAGGGGGATCAGCAGCAGCGGCGGCAGGGCCTGGCGCATATCTTCAACATCATAATTGAAATTGATCCGAAGCGTGTCGTCGTAGCGCAGCCGTTCGAGGGAGATATAGTCATCGATGATCTTCAGCTCCTGTTCGACGGCGATGTATGCGCCGCCGGCTTCGTATAGCATGTACCGTAAGATCTTTGACAGCCGCATGATCGACTCCGGCGCCAGATCCGACTTGTCGCGCGCGAGGGAATAAATATTATTCAACGTGTTGAAGAGGAAATGCGGGTTGGTCTGGGACTTGAGGTAGTTGAGCTCGGCTGATTGTTTCTCGATACGGAGTTGTTGGGCGGCCTGCCTGAGCCTGACGTTGTGATAAATAATGCTGACGATCCCGGTCAGGAAGGCGGATGGGATGCTAAAGTTCGCTTCTTCGCTCAGGTCATGCTTCTTGCCGGGAGGATCGATGTAATCGGTGTTCACGTGCAGCACATACCCAAATTGCGCCCAGTGGTGAAAACCCTCAGTGTATAAATAGAGGTACAACAATAACCATAGGATGCCGAAGTAGAATCTTTTCCATCGCAGCCGTGGAATGGTATACTCGAACAGCACATAGTTCACAACCGTAAGCCAGATGCTCAGCCAAATACAATCCAGGAGCGCCGTAAAGAATGGCGTGTGTTCGTGGGCTTCCTTGATGGTGCACATGAAGACCATAACGAGGCCGACCCAGCCGTAGAGCTTAAAACGTCGGATGTCGAGGAGTGCTTTCATTTTGATTTGCTGAATTAAATATCGGCAAAACTTTTCATCCACATCGAGTGCGGCCGATTGTTGACCCGGATCGTGAACTCGTAGACCGCAAATGGCTGTATATTGATATAACTTGCAGACTTTGAATTATTTAGGTAGTATTATGAAAATATTGAACCATGCACACAACCATCCAATTTGGCGAAGATGTCCCGGGCTATACGATCCGGGTCCTGAATGAGCGGGAGATCCGGGCGGCAGCGGGCATTCTTTTTCTCGGGACCTTCCTTGGGCTGATGTTCATCGCCTTCAAGGGAGATTTCACCGCGATCCGGTATGTCCTCATCGTTTTCCTTGCCGACTTCATCATCCGCGTTTTTGTCAACCCGCGATTTGCCCCGACGCTGATCATCGGCCGCCTGATCGTTGGCCGCCAAACACCCGAGTATGTGGGAGCCCGGCAGAAAAAGTTTGCCTGGGTCATTGGCCTGATCCTGTCGGCAACCATGTTCGTCTTTCTCGTACTGATGAATGCTTATTGGCTGTTGACGGGGCTTGTTTGTCTGACCTGTCTGATCTTTCTCTTTTTCGAATCGGCGTTTGGCATCTGTCTGGGGTGTAAGTTCTATCCGCTCTTCTTTAAAGACAAGGTGCAATATTGTCCGGGGGAAGTATGTGAGCGGAAGTCGAGACAGCCGATCCAGAAGACGTCGGGGTGGCAGCTGTTGGTCGTGTTGCTGTTCGCGGCCTCCGTGGTGGTGCTGGCCGTATCGGACAAGGGCTACCTGGGGCGGGCGCCGCATTATTTATTCGAATCAGCAATTGCGAAATCAAAATGAGTAGGAGACTTGAAACCTACTTCTCGCGCTTCCGGGCGAATGTCATTGGGCAGCAGCTTTATTATGATACGCCGTTTGGCCGGAAGCGGCTGCTGTATGCGGATTGGACGGCGAGCGGCCGGGCTTACCGCCCGATCGAGCTGGAGCTGCTGGAGCGGGTGCTGCCGTTTTTCGGCAATACGCACTCGGAGGCGTCGGTTGTAGGTACGCGGATGTCGGCGGCGTATGAAGGGGCGAAACAGATCATCCGGGAGCATGTAGGGGCTGGGGAGGAGGACGTGGTGCTGTTCTGCGGGAGCGGGATGACGTCGGCGGTGAATAAATTGCAAAGGATGATGGGGTTAAAGGAGACGCAGGCGAATGAGGCGGAGGGTGCGGCGGCGGAGGCGCGGCCGGTGGTCTTGGTGACGCATATGGAGCATCATAGTAATCATATTAGTTGGCTCGAAACGAATGCTACTGTTGAAGTGGTTCCGCCGGGCGAGGATGGGGGTGTTGATGTCGGGCATTTTAGGGAGATGCTGGAGAGGCATGGGGCGCGGCGGTTGAAGATTGCGGCGGTGACAGCCTGCTCCAATGTAACGGGGATTGAGACGCCTTATCGGGAGATTGCGCGGGTGATGCATGAATTTGGCGGGGTCTGTTTCGTCGATTTTGCGTGTTCGGCGCCATATGTCAAAATCGATATGAGGGGTCTGGATGCGATCTATTTCTCGGGTCATAAATTCCTCGGCGGACCGGGAACGCCGGGGGTCTTGGTCTTCAACCGGAAGTTATTGGCCAGCGGGGTTCCTGATCAGCCGGGCGGGGGCACTTTGTTGTACAGCAATCCATGGGGGGGCCGGGAGTATGTGGACGATATCGAGGCGCGGGAAGATGGCGGTACGCCGCCGATCCTGCAGGGGATAAAAATGGGGCT
>DATMLR010000267.1:0-7128 GCA_035570015.1 Puia sp. | reverse complement strand
CTCAAAGAGATCCGGGAGCGCCTTCAGTTCCTGCTGGACGTCGGACTCACCTACCTCACGCTGGGTCGCCCCTCCCGCTCGCTGAGCGGCGGGGAATCGCAGCGTATCCGCCTCGCTACCCAGATCGGCTCGCAGCTCCAGGGGATCACGTATATCCTCGACGAGCCCAGTATCGGCCTTCATCAGCGCGATAATCAGCGCCTCATCCATGCGCTGAAGAACCTTCGCGATATCGGCAACAGCGTGCTGGTCGTCGAGCACGACAGGGACATCATGCTGGCGGCGGATTATTTGGTTGACATCGGCCCGATGGCCGGACTTCATGGCGGCAGGATCGTCGCGCAGGGCCGCCCTCCGCACTTGCTGGAGCTTGATACCCTCACCTCCTCCTATCTGAACGGCCACCGGAAGATTGCCGTTCCAGCCGAGCGAAGAAAAGGCAACGGCAAGTTCCTCGAGTTGAAAGGAGCAAAAGGCAATAATCTGAGGAACGTCGATGTCAAATTCCCCCTTGGAAAACTCATTGTAGTCACCGGGGTCAGCGGCAGCGGAAAATCCACGCTCATCAATGAGACCCTATATCCGCTCCTGAGCAAACATGCGTACAATTCGCGGATGACGCCGCTTGAATACAAGAGCATCAAAGGACTGGATAATATCGACAAGGTGATCGAGATCGACCAGTCGCCCATCGGGCGGACGCCCCGGAGCAATCCCGCTACGTATTGCGGTTTCTTTACCGATATTCGCACGCTCTTCGCGTCCGTACCCGAAGCAAAGATCAGGGGGTATAATGCGGGCCGGTTCTCCTTCAATGTCAAGAGCGGCCGCTGCGACGTCTGTGAAGGCGGCGGCATGCGGGTAATAGAAATGAACTTCCTCCCGGATGTCTATGTCCACTGTGAAAAATGTAATGGTAGGCGCTATAACCGCGAGACTCTCGAGATCCGCTATAAAGGCAAGTCTATCTCGGACGTGCTGGATATGACCGTCGATGAAGCGGTCGAATTCTTCCAGAACGTACCTTATCTCTATCGGAAGATCAAGGTGCTGCAGGAAGTAGGCTTGGGATATATCACGCTCGGCCAGTCAGCAGTTACGCTCAGCGGCGGCGAAGCCCAGCGCGTTAAGCTGGGCACCGAACTGGGCAAAAAGGATACCGGCAAGACATTCTATATCCTCGACGAACCGACCACCGGCCTGCACTTCGAAGACATCCGCCATCTGGTGGAAGTGCTGGATAAGTTGGTTGACCGCGGCAATACCGTACTGGTGATCGAGCACAACCTGGATGTGATCAAGGTAGCCGATCACATCATCGACCTCGGGCCCGAAGGCGGCGACGGCGGCGGCAGGATACTCTTTGAAGGGACGCCTGAAGAGCTGATCGGGAATAAAGAAAGTTACACGGCCCGGTTCTTAAAATCTGAAATCACCCCCCGCTAACAATGGAACGAATCATCATTGACATGGATGAGGTCATAGCCGACCCGATGGGCGCTATGATCGAATGGTATAAGAAGGAACATGGCGGCGACGTCGACTACCGCAAAATGTTGGTCGGCTCCTGGATAAAGGGCTTCCCCGACAAAGATCAACCCATGATCTGGGAGCGCCTCCGCGGTCCCGGTTTCTTCCGTCATCTCCCTGTCATGAAAGACAGTGTGGATGTGCTCCGCGAGCTCAATAACCACTACGAAGTTTTTATCGTCTCTGCCGCCACGGAATTTCCTAACTCCCTAAAGGACAAACTGGAGTGGCTGGAAGATCATTTTCCCTTCCTGACCTGGAAACAGGTAGCCCTCTGCGGTAGTAAGGACCTCATTTTCGGGGATTATATGATCGATGATCATCTCAAGAACCTCAAGGGATTCAAAGGGAAACCCTATCTCTTCACTGCCGCTCACAACCTCGAAGTCACCGGTTACGACCGGATCAATAACTGGGCGGAAGCGGCAGGAATCTTCCTGAAATAAAAGAACCCTCCGTAGGAGGGTCCCAATGAGCCAACAAGCCGAGCAGGAAGTGATTAATAAAATCTTTTAGTAAAGGGTACCTAAATAGGGAACGGATCAGGTTTTACAAACCTCGGATATTCGGATTTTACCAATTTCCCTGTCAGCTTATTGGTTGTACGTTAAAGCGCCTCAACGCACCGTCAGCTGCCCGTTCTCAATCCGCTCATCATCCGTAAACACCTCGAACAGATAATTGCCTTCGGAAATCGTCGTAAGCACCGTAGTTTCTTTGTTGCGGATCTGCGCCTGGTGAACCAGCCGCCCATCCATATCGAATAAATATAACTGATACACTTTCCCATCTTCCCCATTAGCCGAGAAGAAGAGGACCTGCTGCCGGGCATCCGGATATAGTCGGATCTTATGCTTTTTGCTGGTTTGAGCTTTGCTCACCTGGATACTGTGGACCGTTTCTGCACCTGTATCGGGGGTGGGACTTGATTTGCCGCCGGCAAGACCGGGCGCGGCAAAGGCGGAGCATGCTATGAACAGGGCCAGATTAAGGGCCATTACGCCGCCTTTCAGGTTCGCAGACAAAATAGTTTTCTTAGGGTGTACGAGTCGGATCATAGGCACATTGACTTTTCAATCAATTAAAAAAATAGGGTACGGATCAACAATTAATTTAATACAAGCAATCAACAAATAAATCAAAAAAGAGTACGATCAACAACTATTATGATACTCGAATGAACTTCTGAACTAGAATCGCAGCAGCGGACAGTGTGTCGAATTATACCACCGCTCTTTATTACCACCGGTCAACCGGATGCCTATCTTAAAGCCGAATGTGAAGTAGGCGTCATTGTTACCCGGTGTGCCACGCTTGTCGCCAGCCCCATAACTCGGCGTATTATAGCCCTCAGCCGACTTATTGGAGAGCTTCTCCGCTAGTGTAGCTTCTGCCGGAGACAGGTGCTGAGCGAACAGCGCCGGATTGATATAGCTCGAGTGCACATCATCCAGGTAATCCGTGAACAGCTTCCTGTAGATCAACTCGGCAGAGATATTAACATCTTCGCTGAGAAAATACTTAACACCGAAGCCCATCGGAATATTGAGCTGGGTCAGCGAATATTCCTTGCTGCCCGTTACCCATCCTTCACCTTCCGTGTGCAGCGGCCGTAAGTCATACCAATAAGTATTACCATGACCGTCCGACAAGCTGCCCTGCGGGTTGAAGTGGAACACACCCAAACCGATCAGGCCATACGGCCGCAGCCGGCCCTGTACGTCCTCAGGATCATCCTCCAGGAAAGTAGTGGGATAGACTTCCGCCATCAACGTGCCTTCGAGTATAACGGATTGGAAATCGAGATTACGATTGAAGCGGGAGTTTTCATCACCGCCATGCTCCTTGATATCACAGTCGCAATCGCCGACCATGCCATAAGTTCCCTGGAGCCGGAAGCCCAGCCACGGCGCAGGAAAGACCTCATAATACGCGCCATACGACGCCTTGGTCTTATTCATGTTATAGTCCTTGAGAAAGGTGGTGCCTTTTCCTATGTGGCCACCTAAGTCACCAAGATATGCCATTGGCCCGGTGGTAAAGCCGAACTCCGTCGTATTCTTTGCTTCTTCCTGGGCGAAAGAGCGAGAACAAATACATAGGGTAATGGCTGATACACACAAACACTTCCATAACAAGGAGTGTAAACAATGTTTCATTGATATTGGTTTTTAGTTTTCCGATGGTTTGGACTGCATCTTCTTCAGTCAAAATGAAAAAGAGGCGACATACAAGAAACGAATTATTAACGAATAATTGTGTGTCCGAAGGCGACTATTTTAGAGACAGAATTCCCAATTAAGGAATATTACTTAAGGACTTATATATGAATAACCGTTAACAACATTTCAATATGATCTATCCCATCTTCGGAATAAATTTCCCCCGTTTGGACGAAACCGTAAGATTCGTAAAACTCCTTGAGATAATATTGCGCGCCGATACGTATATCTCCCTTGCCATGAAGCCGGTAGATAGCTTGAATGCTCTCTGACATCAGCTCCCGGCCGATTCCCATACCCCTTGCGGCAGGTGAACTTACGATCCTGCCTATAGAAGATTCCACATAGGAAATTCCCGCACCTAAGATTCGGGAATATCCCAGCAGCATTTTTTCACTCCATCCCATCACGTGATGACAAACAAGGTCCTTATTGTCCATATCGAGGAACACGCAGTTCTGCTCGACAACAAAAACCTCGCTGCGTAACCGAAGAATGTGGTAAAGCTCTTCCGTCGTTAACTCGCTAAAATGTTTGCACGTCCACTTGACCATATATTAGTAGCCATATTTTTCTCCCCATAGTGACTTTAGAAACTTACGCAACTCTTCCTCCCGGGCATTCTTCCCCGGATCATAAAAGGCCGACCCCGCAATCTCCTTTGGTAAATATTCCTGTAGCGTGAAGTTCCCTTCATAAGCATGACTGTACTGATACCCCTTCCCGTAATCCAGGTTCTTCATCAATCTCGTCGGTGCATTTCGGATATGGAGCGGGACGGGGAGATCTCCATGCTCCCGGACCGCTGCCTGCGCTGCGCCGATCGCCGCCGTGGCCGAATTGCTTTTAGGAGATGTCGCCAGATAAATGGCACATTGCGACAGGATCAAATTCGCTTCCGGATAGCCGATCTTGTTGACGGCGTCAAAACATGCATTTGCCAGCAACAACGCATTCGGATTCGCATTACCGATATCCTCACTCGCCAGGATCAACATCCGCCTTGCGATGAACTTGACATCCTCACCCCCTTCTATCATCCTCGCCAACCAGTAGACGGCGGCATTTGGATCGCTTCCCCGGATACATTTGATAAACGCCGAGATGATATCGTAATGCTGTTCACCCTTTTTGTCGTACAATGCAACACGCTGTTGCGCGATCTCCATCACCACTTCATCGGTGATCACTCCGCCTTCGCCAAGCGCATCGGCAACGACCTCCAGCAGGTTCAGCAGCTTCCGGGCATCACCACCCGCGATATTGATCAGCGCCGTTGTCTCCTTTAGCTCGAGCCCCAGCCCGCGCAGCCACGCATCCTCGCGCAAGGCGTGATGCAGCAAGCGGATCAGATCCTCTTCGCTCAGCGGTTTCAGGACATAGACCTGGCACCGGCTTAACAACGCGCTGTTCACCTCGAAAGAAGGATTCTCCGTTGTAGCGCCGATCAGGGTTACGATCCCCTTCTCCACCGCTCCCAACAGCGCGTCCTGCTGCCCCTTGTTGAACCGGTGGATCTCATCGATGAACAGAATGGCCCCGGCCGTATCCCGCGCCTCCGCGATCACCTCCCGCACTTCCTTGACACCGGAAGAGATAGCGCTAAGGGTATAGAACGGTACCTTCAGCGAATGGGCAATGATCCCCGCGATCGTCGTTTTTCCTGTTCCGGGAGGCCCCCATAGGATCATCGAAGGCGGTTTGCCATGTTCGATAGCTGTACGCAATACACTACCTTTGCCGGTCAGATGCTGCTGACCGACCAGCTGATCGAGCGTATGTGGTCTTAACCGCTCCGCCAGCGGCGCCCCATGGATACCCATAACAAATAATTAAGTGACAATAGTACAACAACTTATCCTTTTTCCTGTTTTAAAGTCAAGAGCCTAAACATGAGATTTTTTTTCATTTTCTTGGTCCTTTACGCCTTCTCAGCTGCAGCCCAGGATCCCCGGCTGTCAGCCGTTGGCAATTACGCACTCAACCGCCCCGGCGTCGTCATGATCCGCACCGAATACACCGCCAATGTCTATGTTAACAGTATGAAGATGGACGACCGGGCCTTCAATGCCCTGCTCGATTCGATCCAGCGCCTCGACCACGGCGGCGGCGTTATGCCCGAACAAAAGCTCGACATGGTCCTCCGCGAGATGAACAACCGCCCCGAGCGTTATTTCCAGACGACCTTCAATTATATTAAACAACCCGAACAAATCACCGCCTCCGGCAGCGGCTTCTTTGTCACCAGCAATGGTTATGTGGCGACCAACTGCCATTTGATCGAGCGCGATGAGACCTTTATCCGCCGTCAGTTTATCCTCACCGCCTTCCGCCAGATCAGCGAAGCCAGTATCGCTGCCCTTGAGACTGCCTGGGCTACCCGTTTCACCGACCAGCAGCGCAGCCTGCTCTACACTACCTACGCATCTGTCTATTCCCGCCTGTTCTCCATGATCCTCTATGACGTGAAAAGAAATATCTATGTCGTCTATCACGGCGACCGCGGTTCCGATACCGTCAAGAAACCCGCGACCATAGTGGTGCAGGGACAGTCGATGCCCGGCAAGGACATCGCCATCCTGAAGATCCAGGTACCGGCCGAAATGCCGATGCTGACCCTGGCCCCGGCCGAACTGCCCCAGGTCGGACAACAACTGTATGTTTATGGATACCCCGGCCCCGTAACAAACAATGATTTCGTCTCGGCCGAATCAGCTATCGAGCCCACCCTCACAACCGGCATCGTCAGTGCTATCAAAAAATCCGTCGGCGGCTGGCCGCTCATCCAGATGGATGCCAATATCAACCACGGCAGCAGTGGCGGGCCAGTGTGCAATGACAAAGGAGAGGTGGTCGGCCTGACTACGTTCGGCAGCCTCGAGAATACCGGCGGACTGGCGGCCGGACTAAACTTCGCCGTCCCCGTCAGCATACTGGATGAATTTGTTGACAGTGCTGGGATCCGGCTCACGCCCAGCCCCCTGACCCGGACCTTCGCCCGCGCCCTCGACTACTATGAAGCTCATCAATACCGGAGCGCCCTCCACGAGTTCGAAAGGGTCAGCCGGCTGAACCCTCAATACCCCGGCATCAATAACTATATTGCCGATTGCATAAAAAAGATCGATGGAAAAGGGACCGAACTCAGCCCCGTAGAACGCCTGCTCCTCGTCTTCAGCTTTATTGGCGTGCTTATCGCCGCCATCGGCGCCTGGTGGGTCCGATATCGCCGTACCTGGCGCTTGTGAGAACTCGCTCGCCTAAGATGCATCACTTTTGTGCACCAGGTAATACCAGCGTAGCAGCCGCAGGTTCAGCACCACATTGATGGCCACCAGGAGCCCCAGGACCAGCAAAGCCGTCCCTGCGATTTCAA
>DATMLR010000266.1:0-3859 GCA_035570015.1 Puia sp. | reverse complement strand
TGGAAAACCGCCGGCAAGATCGCCTCCATCGACTCCCGCGCCCCGTCCGAACTCCCGGGTAACGTGACGACCAGCGTCTCGCCGATCGAACCCGCCACTCCACGGCTCATCATGGCCATCGGCGTCCGCATCTGCCCGTAAGCCCGCATCGCCTCCGCTATTCCCTCGGCATCGCGCTCCAGCAGCTCCTTTACCGCGCCAACCGTCTGGTCCCGGGGTCCCAGTCCCGTCCCGCCTGTCGTAAAGATGAACTGGATATCTTCCGCCACCCACTCCCTGATCTGCTGCTGAATCCGGGCCTTCTCATCCGGAACGATGATATAATGCCGTACCTCCGCCCGCACCGACTCCAGCATTTCCACAATGATCCGGCCGCTCTTGTCCTCCCGCTCCCCAGCCGCCGTCGAGTCCGAGCACACCAGCACCGCACAGGATGGCGAAGTCACAAAATATCTTTCGCGGTCACTCTTGCCCCCCCTTTTGTCCAGCAGCCGGATATAGCCGATCTCTAGTTGCTTATCAACCGGTTTCAACATATCATAGATCTCCAGAGCCGCCACGGAAACACCCGTCAGCACCTCCATCTCGATCCCTGTACGCCCGATCGACTTTGCTTCCCCACGAATAACAATGCCCGAACGCATCAGCGCCTCCGGCGTCAGCAGCCCCGCATGTTGTTCGCCGTCCAGGAATTCGAACTCCAGTTCCATCCCGTCGATAGCAACCGGATGACAGTGCGGCAGCAACTGCGGCGTCAGTTTGGCGCCAACGAACCCCGCCGTCCGCGCTACATCGAAAAGATTCCCTTTTGGTAATTTGTCCCCCCGGATCAGGGAGATCGTCTCCGCGGAACAGAAGACGACACCCAACGCACTGGCCGTCCGCAGGGAGATCTGTTTGTGGGTGATATCCCGCATGAAAGAAATTTAGCCAAAGATGCACAACTTCTTTCAATCCTCCTGCGCAAATCAGCCGGATCACGCATTTCCCGAACCACCTTCTCCCTCCCCCCAAAAAATCATCGGGCCGATCCCCACAACCCCCCGGAACACTCCGAACAGTCTGTAGAAATCGGCCCAACTATACAATCCGGACAGGAATACCCCGTCCCGCTAATTATTTGAATTTCTTTGCGTCCTCCAGGAACTTCGCCAACCCGATGTCTGTCAGCGGATGCTTCAGCAGGCCCAGGATTGATTCCAGCGGGGAAGTGATCACATCAGCGCCGGCCTCCGCACATTTTACGATATGAAGCGAACTCCGGATGGAAGCGGCAAGGATCTCCGTTGCCCAGCCCTGGATAGTATAAATATTGGCGATCTGTGCAATTAACTCTACTCCGTCCCAGCTGGAGTCGTCGATACGCCCGATGAAAGGCGATACGTAGGTCGCTCCCGCCTTGGCAGCTAAAATAGCCTGCCCCGCCGAAAACACCAGCGTACAGTTGGTCCTGATCCCATTGTCTGAAAACCACTTCAGCGCCTTGACACCTTCCTGGATCATCGGAACCTTAACCACAATATTCGGAGCTATCGCGTGGAGCTTTTTGCCCTCTTCAATGATCCCGGCAAAATCCGTCGAAACCACTTCAGCGCTTACATCCCCTTTTACTATTCCTGCGATCGTCTTGTAATGGTTGGTAACCGCCTCTTCCCCCTTGATACCCACTTTGGCCATCAATGAAGGATTGGTCGTAACCCCGTCCAAAATCCCTAAATCGTTTGCTTCCTTAATTTGCGCCAGATCGGCCGTGTCGATGAAGAATTTCATATATAGTTCGGTTTAAGAATTCGACAAAAAATAATCAAAAATTTAATTTTTTGTCTTCATATCTCCAATGTCTGCATAGACCTTCGTCGGACCTGCTTCGCCACGGTCCTCCTTGGCCGGAACCTTTGCTTCGCTCGGTTCCCCTGGCGGTCGAAAAATGCG
Source organism: Puia sp. (assembly GCA_035570015.1). Taxonomy (GTDB): domain Bacteria; phylum Bacteroidota; class Bacteroidia; order Chitinophagales; family Chitinophagaceae; genus Puia. The sequence goes on along the minus strand of DATMLR010000266.1, from coordinate 1,927 downwards.
AACCGGGCTCCGCCCGGTTCAATAAATAAAAAATGGCAAAGTTACTTATATCGCACCGCTACGACCACCTACCGTTGCTGCCTTCCGGCCCTGGCGGGGTTCAGCGGGAGCTGGTCGTATAAGACTTTGCCGGTGCAAAGATAACACCCCCTCCGCCCAACCCCAAATAATTTTTCGCCGCACACACCTGGCCCCACGTGGCGCCCACATATTTCTAATTGCGGCGAATTCGCCATAATTAAACCCGCTCGCCGTACACATATACCCGCCGCCCGCTCGCCCCGCGCCGCGCCCCCTATTTCCCGGTCTTACTATTGAACCGCTGTATCCCTATCAGATCATCCCCCCTTCCCAATGGACTATGATAATACACCAGGATCATATAATCATTCGACGTCTCCACATGATCCCCCTCCGTCAATCCAAAGGACGGCTTCCGATCCGGGTCATTCCGGTCTACCGTGACATAACAAAAGCTATAGTACCCCATCTTCAGCAGGAACCGCCGCTCATACCGTCCATTGTTCGGATTGAATACCATTTTAGAAGAATCATTTACCACTCCCCCAGTAAAGCGTGACAACAAATACACATCCTTATCGGGGAACTCGGCCTTTTCTTTTGGCGCAAAACTGAACAGTACCGAAGCATAGTCCCCCTGATAATTGACATTGATGCTTTCCGTCGTCTGGATAAAGAACGCCCCGTTCAGGTCCGCATAAGCCGCATAGGCCATCGCCGACCGATCCGCATCCGGCTTTAGGATGATATCTGTTCCCGTCTTGTCATAATTGGCCGTCTGCACCCGATCGCTCTGGAACCGGAAACTTTGCAGGTCAACCCCCCGCCACTCCGATCCGCCTTCAAACAGGATATCATTGTCACTGGTATATTCCATATTATTACCAACATAAAAAGTGGGATGGAGGTTCCGGATGACATTGTCCCACCGGTAATTTTGGAGGATATCGACCTTTATCTGATCCAGTGGATTTTGCGGATTGACCGCCTGTACATTCAGCTTTAAAGTAATATGCTGATGCGTCTGGGCGAGATTGTAATCCACCGGCTGCAGGAACTGCAACTGAATATTGATTCGCGAATCGACTATCAGGAACCGCCGCGCAAAGGCAAGCTTCGACGTATCTCCGTCCGTAAAGACTTTTAGCAGATAATTGCCCGAGTGGATCGGCACGCAATTCTGATCCGGCAGCACCGCACGGTAATGCGTATACCGTACGAGCGCCACCGACGAGATCCGGTAGTCGTCGATCCGGACTTGCGAGAAGCCTTTCAGAAATTCCATCTCGCTTAGCGTTGACGGCGTCCAGTCCTCATCACAAAGCTGAAACGAATAGTAGTAAGCCTTGACATCTGCATCCAGGTCATCGAATGTAAGTTCCAGTTGGTCAGAACTGTTCAGCCGGATGATCGGATAGCCTTGCTGATTTCCGACAGGATATAATTGCGGGGTGCCGATCGACGGCGAAATGACCATATCCGATACGGGCTGCGCACCAGCCCCAAAAGCCAATCCGATGATCCCGATCGATAACAAAAAGAAAAAGCGATTCATGAGAAAAATAAAATTAGTCTATTTTTACCAATCAGGAGCCGGCCTCCGGCCAGTAATAAATTTCGCAACTTGAACGTAGCCGCCTTTATCGCCCGCCGTATCGCTCTTAACCGTCAACGGACCTTTTCCAGGTTCATCCTCCGGCTGGCCATCAGCGCTACCATTATCAGCGTCGCGGCTATGATCCTCACCCTCGCCTTTACCAGGGGCTTCCAGGATGCCATCAGCCGGAAAGTCTTCAACCTCTGGGGCGATATCCACGTCGAACGACGCTCCGGCAACGACGCTCCGCTCTCGGAAGAACTGCCGATTGAACGCAATGATACCGTGCTGCGCAGCCTCCACGCCAAC
>DATMLR010000265.1:0-6132 GCA_035570015.1 Puia sp. | reverse complement strand
TCATAAGGTTTTCATAATCAACCTTTTCGGATTCCTCGATCAATGGAAAGATGATGTAGGCCTGCCGTCCCTTCCCGAGCTCATGCCGGATGAAATCCATGACCTGCGGCCTTCTGTCTTCGAAACGATGAACCGTCGAGATTGGTTGCCTTCCGGGGGGCATTTCATCCATCACACTATAGTCCAGATCGCCATAGGCCGTCATCGCCAGTGTCCGCGGGATCGGCGTTGCCGTCATCACGAGCACGTGAGGCGCCACCTCTGCTTTGGCCCACAGTTTGGCCCGCTGCGCCACCCCGAAGCGATGCTGCTCATCCACGATCGCCAACCCGAGCCTCCGGAACTGTACTACCTCCTCCAGTACTGCATGCGTCCCGATAAGGATCTGGAGCTCTCCGCCCCGTGCACGCTCCAATATCTCCTTGCGTGCCCTGGACCGCGACGATCCCGTCAGCAGCCGCACCTCTACCGGCAGTCCCTTCAACAGATTCGATATCCCTTCGAAATGTTGCCGCGCCAGAATTTCGGTAGGCGCAATCATACAAGCCTGATACCCGTTATCCAGCGCCAGCAGCATCGTCAGCAACGCCACAATCGTCTTCCCGCTGCCAACATCTCCCTGTAATAACCGATTCATCTGCCGCCCCGCCCCCGTGTCCCGCCGGATCTCCTTTAGCACGCGCTTTTGCGCCCCCGTCAGCTCCCAGGGTAAATGATGCGTATAGAACGTATTGAAGAGCTCCCCCACCCGCTCAAAAACTACCCCCTGCGACGACCGGTGTCGCCTGGATTTGATCATCCCCAGCCTCAGTTGCGCCAGGAACAGCTCCTCGAACTTCAACCGCCCCACCGCCTGCTGGTAGGTTCCCGGGTCCGTCGGGAAATGGATCTGCCGATACGCCTCATACCGCGTCAGCCACGCTGAACGCCTGCCGGTCGCCGGATCGGGATACTCCAGGAGGGAATCCGGCAAATTCTCCGGCAAGTCTTTCTCTTTCAATAAGTTAAGCAGCGTCTGCGTCAGCTTTCCCAACTGTCGCCCCCCCAGTCCGCGCGCCCTCAGTTTCTCCGTACTCGGATATACCGGCTCCAGATGCTCCGGTGGCTCCGCCGCCCCGCCATTTTTTACCTCCACCTCCGGATGCGTCAGCTGCGGATTGCCCTGGTAATAACTCACCCGCCCGAATACCAGGTATTCCCCACCTGCCTTAATCAGTTTCTGAAGGCCCATTATCCCCTGGAACCATACCAGCTGCAACACTCCGGAGCCATCCCGAAGTTCTGCCACCAGTCTTCTCGCCCGCCTTTCCCCCACGATTTCTACCTGCGTAACCCGGCCCGCCACCTGCACGAATTCCGTGTCCGGCCGGATGTCCCGGATCAGATTGATCTTCGTTCGGTCTACATGGCGGTATGGATAATGTTCCAGCAGGTCCTGGAACGTGAATATGCCGAGCTCCTTGTTCAATAGCTCCGCACGCTGCGGGCCCACTCCCTTGAGGTATCCGATCGGCTGGCTTAATATGGATGCGTTACTTGGAACGGTAATTATTTCGGCAAATTTCGGACAAATACCTCAATAACCCCTTGAGTTTCCGGTCCGCGCCTTGGTGCCGGGAAACTATCCACCTGCATATAATGCGCATGAAGCGAGTCCCGGATGCGAAACGGATAAAAGTTATTTAAGTTGGGAATATATTCGAACAAAACGAGATCATAATATTGCTCCCCGATCCGGACACTGAACGTATCCGCCTGCCGGTTGAACATGCCGACGCCGAGATGATACCATAACGGAAGTCCCGGATTCCGCTCCAGCCGGTACGGGATCTCGCGGGCCAGCGGCGTGAGCTCGGACATGTTCAACACCCGCAAATTTCCCGCACCGCTCCGCACCACGTCCATTCCCATCAGCCGATGAATTCCGTCCGCCGTCGGGGCCGGCATCGTAACCCGCCGAAAGGCCCGAAGCCCGCATTGCACCCACTCCTCCGTGGGAATATCCCGCGGCCGCCGCGCACTGTCGGGATCGCGCATATAATTTTCCCTGTTCACCACATTCTCCCCGGTGGGCGAGACATTCGATATCCTCGGTAATAACGGGCCGGTTAACCGCTGCGTGTACTTCCACCAGACACCGCTCCACCAGACCATCACCCCCGCCACCAGAACGAGGACTACCCGGCGCCCTGTCAGAATCCCCGGCGCCAGCGCCGCCAGGAAGGTAAAGATCCCCGGGATCGCAAAACTGTGAAAGAAGATATTATTGTCCGGCGGCGTATAACTCGTCACCTGCAATACCGCCGCTTCCCCCAAAATCCCGATGACCAGCAATAACAACAACGCACCCTTCCTGTCCGCCCTAAGCGCGGGTATATTCCGGTATCGTATAACCGCCAGCAGAATGATCAGGAACAGATAGAACTTGATCCATTGGGAGGACCCGAAGAACTCCGTTGCAATTTCGAACGGCGAAACCCGCGATGAATGCGGCGGCTGGCCGTGATTGAACCAATACCCGAATCCATGCCCAAGGAACGGAAACACCATAAGAACAAAGATCAACACAAAGCTGCCGGCAAAGACGCCGATCGGCCGCCAGTCCCGCGTCAGCCAACCATCCGCGGCCAGCAGCAAGCAGCATATAAGGATCGCCATGCCCCCGCCATCCTGCTTGGTAAGGAAGGAGCAACAGGTGAACAACGCACCAGCGGCCAACCAGCCCCAGCGCAGCCGCCCGCGCGGCCCATCTGCGTCCGGCCGGATACCCCTCAGCAAACAGGCAAGCCCCATCAACTCATAGACGATGACGGTGTGATTGTACCAGGGCCAGAAATTGAAAAACGAATAGGACAGACAGAACAGCAGCACGGACGCAAACCGGATCCCCCGCGGCACACCCAGACTGATCAGGATCGAGAGAAACGAAACACCCGACAAAATATTGATCATCACCTGCGCCTTCACCAGCGTAATCATCGCAGGCCCGAACAGCTTGAAGAAGATAGCCGGTATCACCCAATACATCCCACCAACCGGGATCCCGAAATCCCTGAACGGCAACTGTCCCTGGCTCATCCGGTACGCCCCCTCCCACGACAAAAATATATTCACCCGGTACGGCATCCGGATAAACAACGGCACGATCGCCAACAAAAAAATAATGAGCAATTCCAGGCGATATCTCGGCTTTGGGGTCATTCGGTTGGTATTATATTTGAAAGCAAATTAGAGAATCCATCTTTTTGTTTGTACTTTGTTCCGAAAATTTATTGCGGTGGCCTACCTAAAACTCCTGCGTCCAAAAGATTGGGCAAAAAATCTGTTCCTGTTCATTCCCCTGTTTTTCGGTCGCGAGATCTTTAACGTCGACAAGCTGTTCCACGTGCTTCTCGGCGCAATCGCCTTTTCCTTTGTAGCCAGCAGCATCTATATCATCAACGACTACCGCGACCGCGAAGACGACCGGAAACACCCCGTGAAATGCAAACGGCCACTGGCCTCCGGCGCCGTTAATCCCTCCACCGCATTGATCATCTGCGCCCTCCTCCTGCTGGCCGGATTCTCCCTCGCTTTCGCCATAAAGCTAAAATTCCTCGTCGTCCTGTTCATCTATTTCGGGATCAACCTGGCCTATTCGCTGGGGCTGAAGTCTATTTCCATCCTTGATATAATCATTCTCGCCACGGGCTTCGTCCTGCGCATCAAAGGCGGCTCCGTCATTTCCGGGGTGCCCCTCTCCGAATGGATCGTGATCATGGTCTTTCTGCTCTCCGTCTTCATGGCCATCGGCAAACGCCGCGACGACGTGCTCCTCAAATTAAGCTCCGGCTCCGACATGCGCAAATCCATCAAAGGCTACAACCTGGAATTCCTGAATACCCTCCTGGCCCTCGTCTGCGCCGTAATGCTGGTAGCCTACCTGATGTACACCATGTCTCCCGTCACGATCGCCAACACGGGTTCCTATCGCCTTTATTATACCTGTGTTTTCGTTCTGGCCGGTCTGATGCGATACCTTCAGATCATTTATGTCGCAGCCGATTCCGGTTCACCGACGAAAATCTTGTATAAGGACAGGTTCATCCAGATCACCCTGGTCCTTTGGTTCTCCAGTTATATTCTGCTGCTGTATGTAAAAGAATTCACCCTGTTCAAGTAAGTTCATTCGAAATCATTCATTACCGACTATGCCAAATGTTCTCATCCTCGGAGCCGGTTCGGACATGGCCGTGGCAATCGCCCGGAAATTTGCCGCTGACGGCTTCGGCGTCCAACTCGCCGCCCGCAACATCAACCGGCTAAAACCTCTTCAATCGGACCTGGCCATTCGCTACAACAGCGTTTGCTCCCTTCACGAATTTGACGCGGAACGACCCGACACCCACGCCGCCTTTCTCGACTCGCTCCCCTCCCTGCCCGACGTCAGTATCTCCGTATTCGGGTACCTCGGTGACCAGCAAAAGGCAGAATCAGACTGGGAAGAGTGCCACCGAATCCTCCAGGTGAACTTCGTCGGCGCCGTCTCTATTCTCAATCGCATCGCGGAAAAATACATCGCCGGGGGTCATGGCACCATCGTCGGTATCAGCTCCGTCGCCGGCGAACGCGGCCGGAAAAGCAACTACCTCTATGGCAGCGCCAAAGCCGGCTTCACCGCCTACCTGTCCGGCCTCCGCAACCGGCTCTTTTCCAAAGGCATTCACGTGCTCACCGTTCAGCCAGGCTTCGTCTATACCAAAATGACTGAACACCTGACGCTCCCGGCCCCGCTGACCGCCACTCCCGAACAAGTAGCCGCCGCAATCGCCACCGCCGTCCGCAAAAAAAAGAACATCATCTACGTCAAATGGTTCTGGCGCTGGATCATGCTCGTGATCCGCTGCATCCCCGAACCGGTCTTTAAAAAAATGAACCTGTGAGCCGCCAGATCGCATTCCTCGACTTCGACGGGACCATTACTACTAAAGACACCCTCCTCGAATTTATCAAATTCAGCAAGGGCAGTTTCCGGTTTTACCTCGGCTTCCTGATCAATAGCCCCTGGATTCTCGCCTGGAAGATAAAACTTATATCCAACCAACGGGCCAAGGAACGCATGCTCACGTGGTTCTTCGGCGGCATGCCGCTGGACGCCTTTCAGCATAAGTGCAACCGTTTTACCGCCACGACCCTACCTGACCTCATCCGTCCAAAAGCCCTCCACGAGATCCACCTCTTGCAGGCCAAAGCCGTGGAAATCGTCATCGTCAGCGCCTCTCCCGCCAACTGGCTGCAACCCTGGACCGATCAGCTCGGCGTCAGCCTCCTGGCCACCCGCCTCGAGACCAGCAGCCAGACGGTGACCGGTAAGATCCTCGACCGCAACTGCCACGGAAAAGAAAAGGTCCGCCGCATCCGCGAATCCTATGACCTGTCAAACTATGACCATATCCTCGCCTATGGCGACAGTAAAGGCGACAAGCCCATGCTTGCGCTGGCAGCCAACTCATTCTTCAAGCCTTTTCGCTGATCCGGCCAGGGATACCCGACCGGTTACGTTACCTCTTTTTTAACCCTGCAAGATTTCTGCAAAAATTTCATTTTATTTTATAACTTGCGGAGATCATCTCTATCGTTCCTGCAGCCGATATACTACGGATACCCACGTTTACGTTGTAAAGCCATCCAATTTAATATTATCAATATCAATATCATAGGATTATGGAATTTATTCATCGTTCCGTAGAAGAGTTGAAGGAATTTGGCGCGGCCCGGCATGAGGAGTATGTCCACGCCGATCCGTTCCCGAACACGTGGTTTGACGACTTTTTCGTCCCGGAGAAGCTGCAGGAAGTCCTCGATGAATTCCCCGACCTGACCAAAGGCGCGGACCTGAAGTTCAACGACGCCAACCAGGTGAAGCTGGCTTCCAAGGGAGAATACCGTTTCGGCCCCAGGACCTTGGAATTCATGCACTTCCTGAATTCCCAACCTTTCCTTGAATTCCTTTCTGCCCTCACCGGGATCGAGAATCTCATCCCCGATCCCTTTTTCGACGGCGGCGGCTGCCACCAGATCCAGCCGGGCGGAATGCTGAAGATCCATGCCGATTTTAATAAACATCCAAATACCAAGCTGGACCGGCGCCTG
>DATMLR010000264.1:0-10461 GCA_035570015.1 Puia sp. | reverse complement strand
GATCGATGTGGAAGAGCCCGTAGGCAATATGATCATCGATATCGGGGGTCGTACGACCGGCATCACCGTTATCGCGCTGGCCGGTATCGTCTGCGACCAATCGATCCGGATTGCGGGCGACGAGTTCACCGCAGATATCATGGAAGCGCTGCGTCGCTATCACTCCCTGCTGATCGGCGAACGGACGGCTGAACAGATCAAGATCCAGATCGGCGCCGCGCTGAAAGACCTGGATAACCCGCCGGATGATATCCCGGTAAATGGCCGCGACCTTGTGACGGGTATCCCAAAACAGATCATGGTCTCCTATCAGGAGATCGCCGAAGCATTGGATAAAAGCATTTTCAAGATAGAGGAGGCCATCCTGAAAGCGCTGGAGACCACCCCGCCGGAGCTGGCCGGGGATATCTACCGGCGCGGCCTCTACCTGACAGGCGGCGGGGCGCTGCTGCGGGGTCTCGACAAGCGGCTGAGTCAAAAGATAAAATTACCCGTACATATCGCCGACGATCCGCTGAAGAGCGTCGTCCGCGGGACAGGCATCGCTCTGAAAAACTATGACAGGTATCCCTTCGTCATGCGCTAAATAAACCATCTGCCGGTGCGTAACGTTTTTCTCTTTATTCGAAGGCATTTCAACTTCCTCTTCTTCCTGCTGCTGCAGATCATCGCCCTGTCTTTTCTCTTCCGTTACAACAAATTCCATGAAGCCGCCTTTCTGAATGTCAGCACGGAGGTTACGGGCCGCCTTAATGAGCGATACAATAACGTCGAGTACTATTTCCAGCTGAAGAAGACCAACGAAGCCCTTGTCCAGGAAAACGTCCGGCTCCGTCAGCAGCTGATCGCGAATTACGAAGCTCCCGATTCGAACAAACGCTTGTTCCGCGACACGATCCGCGTGGACTCAGTCCGTAAATGGCTTATCATGGAGGCCAAGGTGGTCAATAACACGATCTCCCTGCCGACCAATTATCTCACCATTCACCGCGGGTTCCGGCAAGGGGTGCGCTCGAATATGGGCGTTACCGGGCCGCAGGGTATCGTCGGCACAGTCATTAACGTCAGTGAGAACTTTGCCATTGTGATGAGCGTGCTTCACCCGCAGTTCAGGGTGGTGGCTAAACTGAAGAAAGGCGGCGAGACAGGAACGATCTTCTGGGACGGCATCAGTCCGGCGTTTATTTCCATGCGCGGAATCCCTCGCAGCGCGAACGTTGTCGTCGGCGATACCGTCGTGACCAGCCAGATCACATCGCTCTTCCCTGCGGGTCTTTTGGTCGGGACGATTTCAGAAATCGTACCGGACAATACTTCCAACTTCTTCAATCTAAGGCTCCGGACCGCGACTAATTTCTCCAATATTGAATATGCTTATGTGCTTGACAACGTTCAATATGATGAGCAAAAACGGCTGGAAGACTCGACCCGCAAAAAAGTCCAATGAGTGAATTGCTGAACAATGAGTGAATTGCTGAAAAATATCGTCCGCTTTTTTCTCTTTATCCTGGTACAGGTATTTATCCTGTCCAGAATGCCGGCTCTTCATCGTTTTGTGACGCCCTATCTGTATTACCTGTATATCCTTTGGCTTCCCTTTAGTCTGTCGCGGATGTCGCTCACCTTCATCGGGTTCATTTACGGGCTCACCCTGGATTATTTTCTAAAGACCCCGGGGCTTCATGCCGGCGCCTGTACGCTGATCGCCTATGTGCGGCCCTTTGTGATCGGAATGCTCATTTCCCAGGAGGGCGCCGATAAGAACTATATCGCCCCTTCGATTGTCAGCATGGGGTGGGCGCCTTATGGCACTTATGTCTTCGTCCTCACTGTCCTGCACCATTCCTACCTGGTCTTGCTGGAATGGATGACCTTCGGCTCCTTTGTCTACTTCGTCGGAAAAGTGGTTGCATCCACCGCGGTCAGCCTGTTGCTGGTCCTGCTGACGGAGATTTTGTTCTACCGCAAACAAAAGTTCAGGACCAATACGATCTAGTCCCTTTTAACGTTCTAATCACCAAGACTTTTGTAAATTTGCAGGTAGTTCTATTATGTCGGTATTCAATCAATCGCGCAGCAACATCATCCGGCTAATTTTCGCCGGATTGTTCTTCATCATCGCGGCACAGCTTTTCCACCTGCAGATCATCTCCAAAAAATACAAGGTGCTGGCCCAAACCAATGCGCTGTTCCGTAAAAGCGTCTACCCGACGCGCGGGATCATTTATGACCGGAAGGGAAGAGCGATCCTCAATAACACCATTTTATATGACCTGGTGGTTACGCCCTCGCAGGTAAAGAATATCGACACCGCCTACTTCTGCCAGCTGATGGATCTTGACACGGCCGAGTTCCGGCGTCGGATGACCAGCCCCAAGATCAAGAACAGCCCCTTCAGGGCGGTGACTTTCCAGGACCTTCTTGCCCCCGAGATCTGGTCCCGAATGGAGACCAACCTTTGGAAATTTCCCGGCTTCAACCTCCAGGAGCGTCCCGTGCGCATCTATCCGTACAACACCGCGGCGCAGGTTACAGGTTATGTTGGGGAGGTGGACAGCGCGATATTGCGGCGATCCAACAATTATTATCAACTGGGTGACTATGTCGGCCGAAGCGGGCTCGAACAGAGCTATGAGAAGGTATTGATGGGTCAGCGCGGCATTGAATACTGGCTCAAGGACAACAAGAACCGGCTCGTGGAACGATATCAGGACAAGGCGCTCGACACGGCTGCCGTCGCCGGGAAGAATCTCAATACTTATCTCGATATCGAGCTGCAGGAGCTCGCCGAGCGGCTGCTGTATGGCAAGACCGGCGCCATCGTCTGTATCGATCCGACAACGGGCGGCATCCTCGCGATGGCTTCGGGGCCGACGTATGATCCCAATAGCCTGACGGGACCGGACAAGCAGGCCAATTATGCGCGGCTGGCGTTGGATGTCTCCGGACCTTTGCTGAACCGCGCCATTAAGGGACAATATCCTCCAGGTTCCACCTATAAGCCGCTCGGCGCGCTGATCGGTCTGGACGAAGGGGTGATCACACCGGCCAGCGGGATCAACTGTCTGGGCTTTTATTATGGCTGCGGCGAGGTCCGCAGATGTGATGAGCATACGCCGGGTCACGCCGCCAACCTGCGGCTGGCCATTACGAATTCGTGCAACTCATTCTTTTACAACACGTTTCGGTTAGAGGTCGATAACCCCACCTTTCATAGTCCGCGGATCGGCTTGATGAAATGGAAAGAATATGTCAATGGATTTGGTCTTGGTCACCGGCTGGGGGTTGACCTGCCCAGCGAAGATGGCGGCAATATCCCGGATACCGCGGCCTACGATAAGGACTACCACCACTCCTGGAATTCCTGTACGATGGTGACCATCGGAATCGGGCAGGACAAGATGCAGGAGACGCCGCTGCAGATCGCCAACTCGATGTGTATCGTCGCCAATAAAGGATTTTATTATACCCCGCATTTTGTCCGGGATATCGAAGGCTCGGCGGAAGACGATACACTTCTCAGCCGGTTCCATGTCAAGCACCAGGCCGTATCGCATATTTCCGACGAAGATTATAACGTGGTACAGACCGGGATGCAGGGGGTGGTGGAGATCGGGACCGGGAAAGCTGCGCGGATCCCCGGGATAGACATCTGCGGCAAGACGGGTACGGCGGACAACAAGATAAGGGTCGACAATCGGGTCATTATGTTGAGACCGCACTCCATTTTTGCGTGCTTTGCGCCGCGGGAAAATCCGAAGATCGCCGTGGCCGTAATCGTCGAAAACGGAGGACATGGCGCGTATGCCGCTGCGCCGATCGCCTCGTTGCTTGTGGAAAAATACCTCCGGGATACGATCGCCACCGATCGGCTGGAGCTGGAAGATGAGATGACCAATAAAAATACGATGCCTCGCTACCTGGTCCAGCGGCAATTCAAGGCCGATTCGGCCCGGGCGGCGGATTATGCGGACCAGACCGGAGACAGCAGTCGCTGGCTGCAATATCAGACGCCGTCGTTCCGCCGCATGATGCTGGATACATCGGATGATTCGCGGAGCCCGCTCCTGGCGAACCTGCGCAAACCGTCGCCGTATAAGAGCGCACTCGCCGAGCGGCTCGCCCGGATCAAGGCCCAGGCCGCGGCGCAGCAACGGCCTGCCGACAGCAGTCAGCCCGCGCCGTCGACTCAGCCCGCGCCGTCGACTCAGCCCGCGCCCCGGCAAACATCGTCCGGCGATACGATCGTCAAGCGCCGGACCCCCAGGACGCCGCGAAAGGATTCGTCCGCTCCTCCTCCCGATGCCGCGCCCGTCAACCCGGTCAAGCCAAAACCTAAAGACAGCACCCAACGATAAACTTATGAGTCAGCGAAACCCCTCCATATCCAAAGGCATAGACTGGTCACTGGTCTGGATCTGGTTTATCCTGTGCGGGATTGGCATTGCCTGCATTTTTGCCGCGTCCTGGCATGACGGGGATAATATCGTCCAGGGGTTCATCTCGCTGAAAACCGATTACAGCCGCCAACTGCTTTTCCTGGTCCTGGCGGGGATCGCGGGCACGTTCATTCTGCTGACCGACAGCAAATTTTTTACGGCGACGGCTAACCTCGGCTATGCATTCGGGATCGTTTTGTTGCTGCTGGTCTTTCCTTTTCATACCCGAATAAAAGGGACCGAATCCATCATTCGGTTTGGCAGCGCTTTTCAGCTGCAGCCGGCTGATCTATGTAAACTTTTTGTTGCGCTGGCCCTTGCCAAATACCTGTCACGCGTAGACACCAATTTCACGCGGCCGCGATCGCAGATCATCGCTGCGATAATCGTTCTGGCGCCGGCGATGCTCTGCAAATTGCAGGATGAGACCGGGCTTGCGCTCGTCTACTTCTCCTTCTTCCTGGTCATGTTCCGGGAGGGTCTTCCGCCCGCGGTGCTGATCATTGGATTCTCTTTTTCCATGCTGGCCGTCGCTACCATGCTGGTGGAGCCGAATACGCTTGCGCTGATCCTGACGGGGATTGCTGTTCTGGCCATCTATTTTTTGAGAAAGGCGATCCGGCGTAACCTCCGGATGCTGTGGATGGTGGTTGGGATATGGGCCGTATGCGTCGGTACCCAGCGTTTCGTCGTTCCCTGGATGCTCCATCATGTGTTCAAACCTTATCAGGTGAAACGATTCTATGATGCGCTCGGTAAAGACGTGCCGGACAACCAGACCGCGCGGTTGGCGGTGGACAATGACGAGCAAAGCAGCAGCAAGAAAAAGGACAATAGCAGCAATAACAACTACAACGTCAGGCAAAGCAAGATCGCTATCGGCAGCGGTGGGCTGATCGGGAAAGGGTTGCTGAAGGGGACGCAGACCAGGTATGACTTCGTGCCGGAGCAGAAGACGGACTTTATTTTTTGTACCATCGGCGAAGGGTTTGGTTTCATCGGAAGTTTGGCATTCCTCGGGATCTATGTCCTTCTGCTCATGCGGATCGTGTCGATCGCCGAGCGACAGCGAAGCGTCTTCAGCCGATGTTATGCGTATGGGGTGGCGAGTGTCCTGTTCTTCCACATTACGATAAATATTTGCATGACCGTCGGGCTGGCGCCGGTGATCGGCATCCCGCTGCCCTTTATCAGCTATGGTGGCACCTCACTGGTCACCTTTAGTATCATGCTGTTCATACTTGTCCGGCTGGATGCGGACCGGCAGATGGTGTTGAGGTAGCGCATATCCCGGCACCGCCTATCTTTGCCTTATGAAAATCATACCCCTTTCCGAAGGCGCCTTTACAATTGACAAGACCAAGCTATTCGTCCCTTTCGATGCCGGACAGGATGACCTTCAGCAAAGACCGGTCGGCAGTATGCTGGTGGAGGTTCAGCCTTTTTCGGTCGTCACAACCGACGATGTGCTTGTTATCGATACGGGACTTGGTTTCGGGAAGGACGGAAAGCTTCAGATCCATGCCAATCTGGAAAAAGCGGGTATTGATCCGGGTAAGGTCACCAAAGTATTGCTGAGCCATCTCCATAAGGATCATGCCGGCGGGATTTGCCCGGACGGCGGAGCAGGCGGCGGAGCAGGCGACATAGCAGGCGGCATAGCAGGCGACATAGCAGGCGGCCGGATGTCGTTTCCCAATGCCCGCTATTACGTACAGCGGCGCGAGTTGGAATATGCCTATGCAAAAGGCCCCACTTCTTATCTGACCGGAGAGCTCGAATGTCTGAAGACTTCTCCGCAGGTCGTATTCCTCGACGGCGACGGCGTGCTGGATGGTTATATCCGGTACAGGGTCACCGGCGCGCATTGCCCTTGGCATCAGGTCTTCTGGATCGTGGACGGCGGCGAGACCGCCTTTTTCGGCGGTGATGTTGCGCCGACTCTGCAACAGATGAAGAGCCGCTTCGTAGCGAAATACGATTACGACGGGAAGCGGGCGATGGAATTGAGACAGGAGTGGTGGGAACAGGGGCGCGCCGAGGGGTGGACTTTTCTTTTTTACCACGATGTGAAGGTGCCCCTGTGGCCGGAATCGGCCGGCGAGTAACCCCGAACTCCACGATGGCAGTCTAAAGGCAGGCAGATTTGTCATTTGGTAGGCGGCAAGGCATCGATTATATCGCGTTCGCAGTTCGCAAAATGCGAACTTTTGCTTGTGTTTCTAACCATCCCACAGAAATACAATTTTCGAACACACTAATTTTCAATGCTTATCAGATATTTTGTCCATTAATACGTCTCATTTCAGCGACCCAAGTTCGCATTTTGCGAACTCTTCGACTCCTCGCACAAGTGCCGCTCACCTCTCCCCCTGCCGGCTCCTTCGGGATCTTCCACTCGCGGTCGGTCACGGGCTGCGCGGAGAGGCGCCGATCCGGACCAGTAAAAAGAAGCCCCATAAAAAAAGGCCTGCCCTGGAAAGAGCCGGCCGTTGCTAACCTATGAAAAACACCAAGTTCAAATATCGTAAATCGAGTCTCTTTTTATAAAATTTATCGGTCAATTGCCCAAAAGTCGCGGTCTATGCGCGGTTTCGCATTCGCTAGCCGGTTTCGCATTCGCCCGAGATCTATGGCCCCGGCGGCGGTCCCACCGGCATCCCGCGTCGGCGGTGGTTTATTTCCTGCTGAACGAGCCGGTTGAAATCCTGTTCGGCGGCCCAGAAAGCGTTGATCTTAGGTGGCGGTATCGCTTTCAGAAATTCAACGGCATATTTTTCGCGGATCGCCAGCAAGATCTTCTGGTGCTCCAGCACATTCGGATTTTGCGAATGCCGGAAGATGAAGTTGGCCTGATGCACTTCGGAGTCATACATATTATAAATAGGCCAAAACTTCTCTGCCTGCAGCGGCGTCAGTTGAAGGCGCGTAGTAATAAACGTCGTCTTCAAGGCCTCCAGTTGCCCGGCCCAGCCGCCTCCTGCAGGGGGAGCCTGGGGGGACTGGGATCGTGCCGGTAGGGTTAGCCAGCATAGGAGTACCAATACGGAATATAATTTTTTCATTGTTGGGTCTAATTCGTGGCAAGGTCATCTGCTTTTCCATGCTCCTCCATATATTGCTGCAAGTCATTGTCCGATACTTCTCCCAGCACTGACTTCACCTCTCCTTCATTCATGTCCAGTGTCGCTGTGCTGGTACCGCCGGCGTCCGCGAGAAGGGTACGCTGGTCATCCAGGTACGCCTGCATCTCCCCGTCGCTTACTTTTTGCAGGGCCTGGGTGATGTCGGGCGGCATCGCGCCTTCCCCTCTTTTATTATCCACCTGCGGCCAGGTAAAGATCAACAAAAGGCAGGCGGCGATGGATGCGACGGAGGAATATTTCCACCAATTTCCTTTCAGCACTTTTCCGGTCGTCGCTCCGCGCTCCATTGGGATAACCCGCTCCATCGGGATAACCTTCACCTTCTCAAGGATCTGCCCCGCCAGCGCCTCAAGATATCCTTCCGGCACCCGGTACGTCGAACGCTCGTGCGCCACCGTCAATACCGGCGACAGCTCATCGAAATAACCTTCCGGCACCGCGTATGCCGGCTCATCCCGGAGGACGGCCAGCAAAGGGGACAGCTCCCCCCAATATCCTTCGGGCACCTGGTAAGGGGTTACCCGACCGATCCGGCTAAAGATGGGAGGAAGCTCGTCAACATCGGCCTCGCCGGTGGACACGCCGCCCTTGATCCGGGCCAGAACCTGCGCCGCAAAACCATCAAAATAACCATCGGGTACCTGGAAGGCCGGAGACTTTGCCCCCACCCGCCTCATCACCGTAGCCGGCAGTTGATCGAAATATCCAACCGGGACCCCGTAAGGAGTTTGCCGGCTGATCCCACCCACCAGTGCGCTTATTGCGCTCAGTTCCACCGATATTTCATTCCTTTCTTCCATCTATTTTCAGACCCTGTTGGTTAATCAAAGTTTAATGATTTGCCCATCCACAATAAATTATTTTTGTCGGGCCCATCTAGCGATTCAGGATATAATCCTCTATTTTTTTAACAGCATGATGATAGGACGCCTTCAGCGCTCCTTCGGAAGTATCCAGAACCCGGCTCATTTCCTCGTAGGGCATTTCGTCGTAATAGCGAAGGGTAAATACAACTCTTTGTTTCTCAGGGAGTTGTTGGATGGCCAACTGAAGCTTCCACTCCAACTTGTTGGGATCGAAGTACTTATCCGCTATGACCTTGTTGCTTAGACCGCTTTCCATTTCATCGAGGGAAGCAGAAGACTTCCGCTTTTGCTGTTCCAGGTAGCTCAGGCATTCGTTCGTCGCGATCCGGTATAACCAGGTATATAGCTGGGAATCTTCCCTGAAATTGTCGAGGCCATTCCAAACACGTATAAATACATTTTGTAATACGTCATTTGTGTCCTCATGCTCCACCACCATCCGCCGGATATGCCAATACAGCTTCTCCTGGTACTTCTTTATTATCGCCGTAAAGGCCCTTTCCCTGGTGGCGGGCTCCCGGAATTGCAAAAGCAACTCGGTATCTTGGATGGTCACCCCCATAAAGTTAAACTATTTATTTTTTTCTTCCGATAACCTTCTCTGCGGCCGCGACGATATTCGGGGTATCCAGCCCGTATTTGACCAGCAGCTCTGCCGGAGTGCCGCTCTCGCCAAACGTATCGTTGGTGCCCACATATTCGACCGGCGCCGGGTAATGACGAGCCAGCGTCTGCGCAACCGCATCGCCCATTCCGCCAATAATATTATGCTCTTCGGCGGTGACGGCGCAACCGGTCTTTTGGACGGATCGCAGGATCGCCTCCGTATCCAGCGGCTTGATGGTATGGAGGTTGATCAGGTCGGCCGAAATACCTTTTTCCTGCAGGATCCGGACGGCTTCGATCGCTTTCCAGACCAGGTGGCCGCAGGCGAAGATCGTCACGTCCGTTCCTTCCGAAAATTGCTGGGCCTTCCCGATCTCGAAGGGCATCTTATCCGTGAAGATCGGCCATACGGGCCTGCCGAACCGAAGGTAGACGGGTCCCTGATAATCAGCGATCGCGAGGGTCGCCGCCTTCGTCTGACTATAGTCGCAGGGTACGATCACGGTCATCCCCGGCATCATTTTCATCAGGCCGATGTCTTCAAGGATCTGGTGCGTGGCGCCGTCTTCGCCCAGCGTTACACCCGCATGGGATGCGCATATTTTCACATTCTTCCCGGAATAGGCTACCGACTGGCGGATCTGATCATACACCCGGCCTGTGGAGAAATTTGCAAAAGTTGTGGTAAAGGGGATCTTGCCATTGATCGTCAGCCCCGCCGCGATCCCGATCATATTGGCTTCGGCGATCCCGCATTGGATGAACCGCTCGGGGAATTCCTTGATAAACTGGTTTAGTTTCATCGAACCCAGCAGGTCTGCGGTAAGCGCGACAATATCAGGGTTCTTACGCGCTGCTTCAACGATCCCATCTCCAAATCCGCTCCGAGTGTCTTTCTGTCCGGTGACTTGAATGTCTTTTAGCATTAATTCTTTTTTTTGGCGCTACAAAGTAAATAAAGTTAGTCGAATTTCGGCGGGCGTTTCGCCGCGCCATATGGGTGCACCCGTTTTAGTTGAGCTTGGAAAACTTCCCGTTATAGAATTTCTCATCCGCCTTCAGCTTCTGCTCCCATTTCCACGCCGTCAACATCATCTCTTCCAGGCTGTATTCGATCCTCCAGCCTAACTGTCGCCGCGCCATGTCATTGTTGGCGTAGATGGCGATCACATCACCGGGCCGCCGGGGCCCAATCACATAATTCAATTTGACACCGCTGACTTTTTCGAATGCCCGGATGGCTTCCAGCACGGTGACACCGGTTCCCGTACCGAGGTTATAGACTTCCGCATTTTTGACGATCTTCCCATCCAGCATATACCGCATCGCCAGGGTATGCGCATGTGCAATATCGCAGACATGGATAAAGTCCCGGATACAGGAGCCGTCGCGGGTCGGGTAATC
>DATMLR010000263.1:0-11879 GCA_035570015.1 Puia sp. | reverse complement strand
CAGTTCAGGATAAGTCGCTCACATTGCAGGATCGTGTGAACAGTCGCTTCGGCAACAAAAGCTTCTTCTCCGTCGCGCATGACGTCACCATCCTGCTTATACGGAGTGAACCGGGCGGATGGCTCTTTGATCCGAAAGATCTTCTCGGCGATCTCCATCCCCGCGAGAACGCCGTCCTGTTTGAGGTGAAGGACCGCTTTACCGCGGACTTGCGGCGGAATACAGGCCAGCGTAGTCTGGTCGCCGTCGCCGACGTCTTCCTGCAAGGCGTTCAGTACAAGCATTTGAAGTTGCTCGTCAAATTTGGACATGCCGCAAAAATATGGATTAGTTAGAACTTCGCCTTCGCTCGGTTGGGGCGAAAAAAGACGACCCGGCCGTTCGGGCCGGGTCGTATGAATCGACAGCAAAACCTTATTGATTGACCTGGAACCTCAGTTCCTGCAGCACCTGCTTATCCCCTTTCTGCCGGGTAAAGATCGTGGTCCGGTAGTCGCCATTGCGGGTCTGCAGTACACCGACACAATATTCCGCACTGCCGCTATACCCCATTTTCCGAACAACGAAATTGCGAACCCCATTCGTCGAAAAGAAATCCCGGATGATCATCTCTGCCTGGATCTTGCTATAGTTATCCGTCTTGTCGGGGAGGCTGATGTCAACACGGTTGTCGAGGTATCGGGACAACTCCCCGGCATTACCAAGCCGTATGGCATAAGTTATATCGTCCAGCGTGTACACAGGGCGGAAAGAAACCAGTACGAGCGCAAGCGCTACGACCGACGCCCCCCCAATGCCCCAGATCCTTTTCATATAATAGAATATTAGTCGCCCTGCTTAATCCCAAATCTATGCCAAACTGACGCTTGTGCATTAAAATACCCCTTTGGGGGGAGGTGCGCGGGTCCTAATCACCTACCTTTGCGCCGAAATAGAAAGAAACCGATATAGGAAGAAAACCGAAAATCAGAAGAAAACGTCCTTTATGTCAACCCAGAAGAAAGTCATCCTCCTGATCATGGACGGTTGGGGGCTCGGCCGTGTAAAGGCTTCGGACGCCATCCAGAACGCCCGGGTCCCCTTTGTCAGCTCGCTTTACTCCTCCTACCCCAATACGACCCTGGTTACCTATGGTGAGGACGTCGGACTGCCGGAGGGCCAGATGGGGAACTCCGAAGTGGGGCACCTCAATCTTGGCGCCGGCCGGATTGTCAACCAGGAACTGCAGCGGATCAATGTCGGTATCCGGGATGGATCTTTTGGCCGCAATGCCGTGCTGCTGACGGCCATCCGCGGCGCGCGGACGGCCGGGGGGCCGCTTCACCTCCTGGGCCTGGTCAGTGACGGCGGTGTACATTCCCATATCCGCCATCTGACGGCGATCATCGACGTTTGTGCGAAAGAAGGGCTTAAGGACGTCTATATCCATGCCTTCACCGACGGACGGGATACCGACCCCAAAAGCGGACTTGGATTCATCCGGGAATTGCAGGCGCACCTTAATAAAACGACCGGCCGGATAGCCACCGTCAGCGGCCGGTATTATGCCATGGACCGCGACAAACGCTGGGAAAGGGTGCGGCTTGCCTATGACGCTATGGTGCTCGGGAAAGGGGAAAGATCAACCGACGCGCTGGCCGCTATCGAACAGTCTTACGGCACCGGTGTGACTGACGAATTCATCAAACCTACGGTGATCATGGGTCCCGACGGAGAACCGCTAACAACGATCGGGGACGGGGACTTCGCCCTTTGTTTCAACTTCCGGACGGACCGCTGCCGCGAGATCTCCGAGGTGCTGACCCAGATAGATATCCCCGATCAGGACATGAAGAAACTGTCGCTTCACTACACCACCATGACCCAGTATGATCAGCGGTTCCGGGGTGTCAACATTATTTTCGAAAACGACGATCTAAAGAATACCCTCGGCGAGATCGTCGCCCGCAACGGATTGAAGCAGATCCGGATCGCCGAGACGGAAAAGTACCCCCACGTCAGCTTTTTCTTCAGCGGCGGCAGGGAGGCCCCATTCGAGGGCGAACGGCGGATCATGATCCCCTCCGCCAAAGTCGCGACCTATGACCTGCAACCGGAAATGAGCGCTATTGAGCTAACCGACGCCATCATCCCGGAGATCAAGGCGGGGGCGGCCGACTTCATTTGCCTTAACTACGCCAATACGGACATGGTCGGGCATACAGGGGTCTGGAATGCCGCGGTCAAGGCGGCCGAGACAGTGGACCGCTGCGTGGAAAGGGTAGTCGGTGCGGCGCTGGACAACGGCTATACGGTATTCCTGACAGCCGACCACGGTAACGCCGACTTTATGATCAATGAGGATGGTACGCCCAATACCGCACACACAATGAACCCGGTGCCTTTCTTTATCATCGACAAGAGTTGGAAGGGCGGCATCCGGACCGGCAAACTTGGGGACCTCGCGCCGACCATCCTGACAATGATGGGATTATCCGTTCCACCCGAGATGACCGGTACTATTCTCACCTGATCCAGGTCTGGCAAGGATTATGGTCGTTCGTAGACGGAACGCAGACATATGTCTTTTTTTTCTGACGCGCAGCTTTACTTCGTTAAAATTGTCTAAATTACAGGGCAACCAATCCGGTTATCAATCATGACCGAAGAAGCCATTTTACAAGGCTGTTTGAAGAATGTGGCCACCGCCCAACGGGAACTGTACAATCGGTACAGCCCGAAGATGCTGGCGGTATGCTACCGGTTCGCCCACAACAGGGAAGACGCGGAGGATATGCTGCAGGAAGGATTTATAAAGGTGTTTTCCCAGATACACACCTTTCAAAATAAAGGTGCCTTTGAGGGTTGGATCAGGAGAATTATCGTCCACACCTGCATCAACAACTTGAAGAAAAATAAACGGTTCAATGAAAGTCTGGACATCGTGCATGCGCATGGAGTCCAGGTTCGGGAAGAAAGCGTTCCATCCATCGTCCAGGCCAAACAGATAGTAGAGTGTATCCGTATCCTCCCGATCGGTTATCGAACTGTTCTCAATCTATATGCGATAGAAGGCTATTCGCACAAGGAAATAGCCGATATGCTGGATATAGAGGAAAGTACGAGCCGGTCCCAGTATACCAGAGCAAAGCAAATGCTGGAGGATATCCTGGTGAAGAAGAAGATTCTTTCCAGGCCCAGGGAAAAATCAGAGTGGCTGTTGGCGATCCGTTAACAAAAATCCGATCTGTGAAAGCATCCCAAAAACTGATTGACCAATGAAGGAGAGTAACTTCTATAGTGACGAATTTGAACAACTGATCAGGGAGAAGACAGAGCAATACAAAATGTATCCTTCCGAAAACGTTTGGAAGGGTGTTCACAATTCTTTACATACGAAGCGCAAATGGTTTATCAGTTCAATGGCCGTCCTGGTGACCGGTATCCTCTTCTTCTCCGGCAAAGAACTCCTTGCTCCCAGTCGTTCCTTATCGCATAAGTTAGCCGTGGCCGGCCCTGTTTCTTCCGATAACTTCAATCCCGATCCGACGCGATCAGGCCAGCCCGAAGATAATTCGCACGCTAATTTCGTTCGCCTGCATCCTGTCAGCCCGGCCGCTGTTGCGGGCCGCCAGCCTTTTAACCACCTCGCCATCACCATCAGCCATCCCGTTGTCAGTCAGCCCGATCTTTCCGAGTTGCTTAGCCACGCCGTTCAGTTACCGGAAGAAGCGCCGTCGCTTATAGAATCGGGCGGGGAATCCAACAAGACGCGGGTGATCGCCATGAATAAAGCGGATAATCCCCAACCCGCGCCGGGATTACTGGAGAGCTGGTTGATCCGGAATGGCCCGGAAAACCAGGCAGCGCACCGGACTGCGGAAGCGACGCGCAACAGCGTGGAATCGCTCCATGAATCGGCCCAGAATAACCGTGAGACCGCAGAAGTCATATCCTCCAAAGAACCCAGTCATGACGGCCAGGCCGATGACGTCTTCGTGCGTGGCGTGATCGAGAGCCTGACAGCAAAACGCCCGCAGGCCGTCCACACCTATGGGGAAATTGCCCACAACCCTTCAAACCGTCAAAGCTCGGTCGCCGGGCGAATAAAAGATTCGGCGGGAATCGCCAAAGCATCCGCCGACGAGATTGGCGAACAGTCGGATCTTTCCCGCGTGAACTGGCTTCATGATTATGCTGTATACTCGCTGCCGCCCAGTCCGAGCCGCAGCAGGCTGTTCTTCCAGCTGATCCTGGCGCCGACCGTCAACTACCGAAACTTATCCGGCGGTTCGCTTAATTCCGCCAAAGAACTTGGAGGCGCAATAGCGACCCCGCGTCCCGGAGACGTGCAAAATTGGGTCGATCGCTCGCCGGCCCCGGGATTCGAATTCGGCGCCAATGTGCTGTACCGCGTAACGCGCAACCTGACCGTAAAAGGCGGGCTGCAATTCAATTACAGCCGGTACAAGATGCTGGCCTTTACTTCTGCCCAGCCTCAACAGCCATCGCAACCGACATCGACAAGCAACGCAAACTACTGGACCCCTTATGGCAACCGCGTCTACCTGGATTCCGTGGCGTCTTCGCAGCCTACCCAGGGACAAAACGCCAACATTCCTTACAACACCGTTCAGGCAACACTGTATAACGACTATTACCAGCTCTCTGCGCCCCTCGGATTCGACATGCGGATCCTTGGCAACGAGCGCCTGCAATTCAATATTGGCGCCACTGTTCAGCCAAGTTATCTGCTCAATACCGACTCGTATATCCTGAGCTCTGACTATACCAGCTATACCAAGGAACCTTCCGCTTTCCGGAGATGGAACATGAGCGGCGGTGTGGAAGCCTTTCTGACCTACCAAAGCGGGCCCATCCGGTGGCAGTTCGGACCCGAGTTCCACTATCAGCTGTTCTCTACCTATCTTACCGGCGGCACTAATCCCATCAGCGAGAACCTGAAAGGATACGGGTTCAGACTTGGCATTACAAAGCCACTACCGTAATTTTGGGCTATGAAGAAATTCGCCCTCGCCTGGTTGACAGGCGCATGGTTGCTGTGTGCCGCCTGTGGCCGTCATCCGCAGACACCTTCCACTCCTACGACAGACACGCTATCCCGGCCCGATACCGCCGGAACCGTCTTTTTCCCCGTCGCGGACGTAATCGAATCCGAGATCCTGCAGATCGATACCATCCCGGTGGCCATCCGCAAATCGATTAGCGGCAACGGACATACGGATTCCGGTTTTATCAAACCGGCGGAATTTCACGCGCTCGCCATGCAATTCCTAGTCCCCGAATTCCGGGACGGCCAGTTTGAAAAGAACTTTACCGAGACTTCCTTTATTGAAAACTCCACACAGGCCGCCACCTTTACCTATTCGACAACGGACAAGGACCTGCCGCTTCAACGCGTCGATATCATTACCATCCCGCACGGCGAGAACCACCAGATGCAGAGCGTCTATATTGAAAGGAACCGCATCTCCGGCGACAGCAGCATCCTTGACAAGATGTTTTGGCGAGCCGGCAAACAGTTCCAGGTGATTAGCCTTATCCGCGTAAAGGGGGCAGCACCTCTTCAACGAAAACTGACCGTGTCCTGGGATTGAACACTATAGAAGATGACGTCCGAACAATTCAGTCAGCTAGCGGCGACGATACCCACTGATCCGGGTATCTATAAATATTTCGACGAAAAAGACGAGCTGGTCTATGTCGGTAAGGCGAAGAACCTGCGCAAACGGGTCAGCTCCTATTTCACAAAGACCTTCACGACTTATAAGACCCATGAACTCGTGCAGCGGATCCGGCGGATCGAATTCACCATCGTGGGCTCGGAGCAGGATGCCTTCCTTCTGGAGAATTCGCTGATCAAACAATTCCAGCCGAAGTTTAATATCAACCTCAAAGACGATAAAAGCTACCCCTATATCGTCATCAAGAACGAACCCTTCCCGCGTGTCTTCCTCACGCGCCGCAAGATCAGCGATGGGTCCGAATACCTCGGGCCATATACTTCGGTTGGGAGGGTGCGCGAATTGCTGGACCTTGTCAAAGCCAATATCCAGCTGCGCACCTGTCAGCTCAATCTCTCGGAAACGCAGGTCCGGAAAGGGAAATATAAAGTGTGCCTCGAATTTCACCTCGGCAATTGCAAGGGCCCCTGTGAAGGGCGACAGACAGCTGAAGATTATCAGGAGGGATTACTACAGCTAAGGAACGTCCTCAAAGGCAACCTCGGGCCGCTGATTCAGCAATTCAAAAAAGAAATGCGGGAGGTGGCGGGCCAAATGGATTTTGAAAAAGCGGAGCTGATCCGGAAAAAGATCGTCCACCTAGAGAATTACGAGTCCCGCTCGGTTATCGTAAGCCGGCACCTGAGTAATGCCGACGTCTTTTCGATCGCACGGGACGGCGACCTCGCCTATATCAATTATCTGATGGTCGAAACCGGGACGATCGTCCAGACGCACACGACACAGGTCGAAACTCATTTGGAAGAGTCGGACGAAGAAGTGCTAGCCTTTACCGTTGCGCGCCTTCGTGAAACCTTCAACAGCTTGGCGGGGGAACTGATCCTTCCCTTCCCGATCGATTTCCCCGAAGAAGGCGTGACCCAGACCGTCCCCAAGGGAGGCGATAAGAAAAAGCTGCTGGACCTATCGCAGAAAAATGTAGTGTATTTCCGGGAAGAGCTGCGCCGGAAGAAGATGCTGCAGCTGGAAGGGAAGACCTCAGATGAACGAAGGAAGGTTCTGGAGCAGCTTATGGAAGACCTGCAGCTGGCGGAATTACCGGTGCATATCGAGTGCTTCGACAACTCCAATTTCCAGGGCAGCTATCCCGTATCGGCGATGGTTTGCTTCCGGGATGGGATAGAAAGCAAAAAGGACTACCGGCATTTCAATGTGAAGACTGTTCAGGGCATCAATGATTTTGCCACCATGAAGGAGGTGGTGCACCGGCGATATAAGCGCCTGCTGGATGAAGGTCAATCCCTGCCGCAGCTGGTGATCATCGATGGCGGCAAGGGGCAGTTGGGTGCGGCGATGGAAAGCATCACCGAGCTGGGGATCGTGGGAATGATGACGGTTGTCGGATTGGCAAAAAATGTAGAAGAGCTCTTTTTCCCGGGCGACAGTGAATCCGTCAAGCTGCCCTATAACAGCGACAGCCTTCACCTGATCCGCCGCATCCGGGATGAGGTCCACCGCTTCGGGATCACGTTCCACCGTCAGAAAAGGAGCAGTGGCACCTTTACGAATGAACTGGAACGGATAGAGGGGATCGGACGCGCGACAGCCGAACTGCTGTTAAAGAAGTTCCGTTCGGTCAGCCGGATCCGGCAATTGACGGTAGAAGAATTGGCAGCCGTGGTGGGGCCTGCTAAGGCCAAACACATCCACGATTATTTCAAGGGGGCGGGAGGCGGGGAGAATAAGACGGAGGCGCCAGAGTAGGACAAATCTATGCTCCTTTAAAGCAAAAAGGGGCCCGGATAGACATCCAGCCCCGTTTTTAAAATCCAATATCCTATGAAAAACCAGTGTAAAAGTAGTAAAAGAAATCAAACCGGCAATACCGGCTTTTGGGTATTTTTAAAAAAATCCGATCCCGATAACTTATTAGTTTATAGCTACTTAGTAGCTAAAAAAAGAAGGGATGCCGCTGCTGCGGCACCCCTTCAGTGGAAACTTTTTATCGGAGCGTTGAACCTTTTGTCGAACCTTAGTACGACCAGAGGTCCTGTTCGTAGTTGAAGATCTTCTCGTGGATGTTATCCCCTTCCAACAACTGGAGTATTTCGTCCCTGATATAACCCGAGATCGGCAGATCGGCCGGGTTATCGATCGTCGATTTGACGATCCGGCTGGCGAACATGCGGCTTTCGAACAGCTCTTCCCAGCTCATCCGCGCGCCATAGTTCTTGCCGTTATAAGCTTCGAACTTGGCCAGCATCGGGCGGAGGTCGGGGTAATATACCCAGAAGAGCCGAGCTACATCCCGGAGGGAACCATCGGGATTGAGGACTGCTTTCTCGGGACAGATCCCCAGGATACGGGCATACAGCCGGGAGGTTTGCTTATCAAAAACCCATTCTTCCTTGATCAGGAATCGTATGACAATGGTCGGGTCCCATTCATGCACAATGGTCGTGTCCTTGGTGATCCCTTTCGAACCATCCGGGTCCTTCACCGGATCGGGAATCGAAATAGATTCGGGCTTCGGCACCAGCAATCCGGAGATCTGCGTGAAGGTCATCGGCGTGGTGAACCGCTCGTCGATATTGGCGTCAAAGGCCGTGATCTCCCCGCTCTTGATGGCTTGCAGCAGGATATTAATGAACATCTGGCTGCCGTTATCTTCCTCCGCTTTGTAGACAA
Source organism: Puia sp. (assembly GCA_035570015.1). Lineage (GTDB taxonomy): Bacteria > Bacteroidota > Bacteroidia > Chitinophagales > Chitinophagaceae > Puia. The sequence goes on along the minus strand of DATMLR010000263.1, from coordinate 3,507 downwards.
AGGCCAGATTCATCTTCTCGTGTACGTCGATCTCCTGCCAAACCCGCTGCCGGTATACGGCATCGTCTTCGCGAATATGCAGGTAGGGCAGTGGAGTGCGGTCCTTTACCAGTTGCCGCTCGATAATGGCATCGTTCCGCAGCGACCGCCGGATTGTGTCCAGCTTGACGTCTGCCACCGGGATGACCGCAACGGGCTTCACCGTGTCCTTCGGAGCAACGGCCGCCGAAGCAGCGGCCTGGTTCTTCTGGGTCGCTTTCTTTTTGGTAGCGGCGCTTCCGACTTTCCTCGTCGTCTTTTTCTTCGTCGTCGTCGGCGTCGTCTGCGCATCCACTACTCCTGCCACGAGGGAGAAGACCAGGGCCAGCAGGCAAAATCTGATAAAATACTTTTTCATTCTGCTTGATTTGTCACTTGTATATTCTAATTGAGCGTAAAGATCATGCTGGGCAACGTTCTTACCTTGCCATCCTTACCCTGACAACGCAATTCATCGATAAATACGTGGGTTCCGGGCATACATCTGTTGACGAGCGCCTGCGCCTGACCTGTCCACCGGGGCCCTTGATTGGGAGCCTCCATGTATTGACCGTTGATCGTCGCAGCCAGCTTGTAGTCAAGCACCGTGAATCCCGCCTGGAAATCCGACTCGAGCTTGGCCAGGACACCGCCGATGGCTTTGAATTCAGCGGATGATACTACCCCGCCGGTATGGCCGCCAACGTAGCCGGTTGGATTCGGCAGATACTTGACGCGCACCGTGAAGGGGGTAGGCTTGCCATTGGCGTTGACCGTGATCGTCCCTTCACCGGGGGTGGTCGGAACAACATTATAGTTATCACCGTTTTCTTTGGTGATCGTGCCGTGGTCGAAGCTGACGTGTACTTTCTCAGCACCAACGCTGCCGCCGGAAACGGTCACCGGATTATCTACCGCGATGTATACCACGTTCATTTTTTGCAGGAAGATGGAAGCGCCGGAGGGAACACCGACGGTGTATTTCACGACCTCATCTTTTGTAGCCTGTGATCCATCGGGTTTGGTGAACACGATATGAACAGGGACGGAGTGCTCGCCTGCGCCTGCGGCCGGCACAGTAATTTCACCGATACCAGTGGCATCGACAGGGGCATTTTGGCCACCGATAGTGATCGTCGGCTTGGCGGCGGCGCTAAAGGCACCGATACCGGCCTTGATCGTCATTTTATCGCCGGGCATTACATATGTAGCGCTCGGGGAAACGATCGCGTCGAACTGGTCGAACCGGACCTTGACTTCGCCGATCTGCTTGTGCAGGTAGTCGACGACCTGGGATTCGGAATTCTTGACGTCGCTTTCGAATTTGCTGAGGATGGTCAGCGCGGCAACCGTCGGCGTCATATGGAAATAACGGATGGTCCAATTTTCAGCGGAATCCTTCTTTTCGGCTTCACCGGTCTCAGACTTCGGAGTCCTGGTGTCGATCGGCAGGCGGGTGGCAAAGTCAGCCTTCGTCTTGATCAGCTCGTCCTTCACAGTCGGCGACAGGCTGTCATAGTTGGACGGATCCAGCAGATTCAGGAGCGCCTGACGAATCTGTTTCAGGGAATCATATAATTTTTTGCCGTGACCGCCCTGGTCGAACATCCGCGTGGCGGCATCAAGGTCACCTATGTTGTACTCTTCTTTTCCGTCGACCGTTTTCAGCCCCGATTCCTTTTGGAGGTTGCGCTTCAGGTCTTCGATATACTTGGAAAAGGTACCGGCCATCGATTGCGCCTGGAAGGCCGTCTTTGACCAGATCTTAGCCTGGGCAGCGGTCTTTGGATCAGCAAGCGCATCGTTAAATTGCTTGTAAGTCAAATCATTCTTTTGGGCAATAACCTTATTGGAGTTTTCGAGGCTCCGGTTTACGGTTGTGAAGGCGTTCAACACCTCCGTAGATACATTCAGTGCCAGCAGCGCTGTAAGCACCAAATACATCATATTGATCATCTTTTGCCTCGGTTCTTTAGGTAAAGACATGGGTCAGTAAATTATTAAATACGTTAATGGTTTTTCATTTGGTTCATGCGGGCCGGACAAAACGGGCTTGGCTCTTGGTAGATGTTTTTGTCAGCCTTATTGAGCTTGACGTCCTTGCATCGCGCTCAGCATGTTACCATAGACATGATTCAGGTTACTCAGGTTCTTGGCCAGCAGGGCGATCTGTTCCTGCGTCTTCTTCGCGTCATTCACACTGCCTTGCATAGTCTCGGATGCCTTCACCAGGTTGCCATAGAAGCTGTTCATCGCCTTCAGATGGTTGTTGGTGTCCTGCAGTTCCAGCTCATAGATCGCATTCAGCGAGCCCAGGTTCTTCGTCAGGACCTGTACCTGTGAATGGAATTGTTTGGTGCTGTCTGCAGCGGCATTGAAACTGGAGATCGTATTGGTTGCATTCTGATAAGCGCCTTTCATATTGTCCAGTGCAGCAGATGCTTCCTTCGTCTTGGTCGTATATTCGTTCGTCGCGGTCAGGACGTTCGATACATCACCGATCTTGTCGACGGTGGTGCCGAACTTCTTGAACCCTTCGCTCAGCGTGGTCAGATTAGCCTGGTTGATACCGGCTTCCTGCAGCATCTTGTCCATTTTGTCCAGAGCGGGGTTGCCGCTGGTACCGCCGGCCAGTTTGGGGAGCGCTTCTACCAGGGCGTGCATTTCACCACCGGGAGGGGGGAGGAAGGCATACACCAGGAAGATCAGGGCCTCAGTGAGCAGACCGGCCGTCAGGAAGAAGTTGGCCAGCTCGGTGTGCAGGATCTTCTGGAGGGCGCCAAAGATTACGATGGCCGCGCCGACGCACACGATGATATTTATAAGTCTTTCGGTAGATTTTGATACTCCAGCGCTCATAGTGATTAAAATTTAAAGTGTTTTTAAAGGGATTTAAAAGGGTTATGGAAAAAGACTTTTAATTGATTTTTTTGACTGTTTTCAAAATCAAAACGCATTTTCTGCTTAAAAATTTTACATACGTAGAATGATATTATCGGCGGCTGCCACTTAAGGTCGGCGCCAGATCGATTACGGTACGGAACCCGATATAGGACTTGGACGTATCCTGGTATTCATACGTCCGGGCTGAAGTTTGCAGGTAAATGCCTACATCCTTCCAGCTGCCGCCGCGGATGACCTTGCGCTTCATACGGGGGGGGTCGGTGTCCTTTGCGTTCCAGCGGATATCAGGGTTCATGTCGTGCTCGAAATTGTTGGCCCCTTCATAGTAGAAGGAAGACGTCCATTCGGCGACGTTGCCGGCCATACAATAAAGGCCGAAATCATTGGGCCAGTAAGCGTCGGCCCGCACCGTATAGAAACCACCGTCCTCGGGATAGTTCCCACGGCCGGGTTTGAAGTTCGCGAGTAAGCAGCCCCTCTTGTTCCGGAGGTAGTAGTTACCCCAGGGATACATCGACTGGGAACGACCGCCGCGTGCCGCATATTCCCACTCCGACTCGGTGGGCAGCCGGAAGCTGGATTCGG
>DATMLR010000262.1:0-7407 GCA_035570015.1 Puia sp. | reverse complement strand
AACTCTTCCTCCGAAGTCTCACCTTCGTTGAAATCTCCGTCCGTCGCCAGGATTACCCGGTTATTCCCTCCTTTGATCATTTGACTCTTCGCTACCCGATAGGCAGCCCGAATCCCTGCCTCACCTGGCGTCGCCCCGCCCGGCGTGATCTCATCGATCGATTCCAGGATCTTCTTTTTCTCCGCCCCCGACGTCGGTGGCAACCACACCCCCACCATACTTCCATAGGTCACGATCGTTACCGTGTCGATAGCGCGCAAATTATTGACTAACAGACTGAAAGCAGATTTGATCAATGGGAGCTTGTTGGGCAGGTCCATCGACCCGGATGCATCGATCAGAAACACAAGGTTGGCCGGCGGTATCCGCGCCGGATCCAGCTTTCGTGCACATACCTGGAGGAATAGCAGCTGATTCCCCACATCCCATGGACAGTCCGACAGATGAGACCGCAGCGTAAAACAACTGTCCGTCGGCGGGTCCGTATACCCAAAATTGAAGTAGTTGAGCAGCTCCTCGATCCGGACCGCATCCGGCGGGATCGTGCTTCCCATATTCAGGAACCGCCGGACATTGCTGTAGGAAGCCTTGTCGATCCGAACCGCAAACCCCGTCTCAGGATATTTCACCGCAGGAATAAATCCATTTTCCACGAGCGAACTATAAGTCTCAGCCCCTACCGTCCAATCCCGACGGGCCATCGGCCGCCAATCCTTCGTCAGCGACATCAACCCCTTCGGCGGCGGCGGCGGTGACGTCGTACGGAAAATCGGCTTTAGCCGGATCGTTTGAAATTCAGTAGCGTCCACACGGATCATCTTTTCCTCATACCCGTCCGCAACCAGGGTCACGGTATCCGTTGCCTGAGCAATGGGTATCCCGAAGGACCCCGAACCACCGGAATAATAGAGGTATCCACTGGAATGGAGACGTATTTTCACATTGGGCATGAGGCCGTTGTTCTCATCTCTGATCTCTCCGCGCAGGTAATACTGCCCCCGCGAAGAATAAAATAGTAGAGAACCCAACAACAGCAGTAGTGCACTTTTCAATCGGATATTTTGATTAAAATTAATACGTTCTTTGCTCTTTGTCAAGTCCCTATTCCACGAGGTGATAGATGGAGGGAATATTTCGCCCAAGCCCATCATAATCAAGCCCATAGCCCAACAAGAACTTATTCGGCACCGAGAAACCCAGATAATCCACCTGGATCGGATATACCGTCGCCTCCGGCTTATGCAGCAGCGCGGCAATCTTCATCGATGCCGGCTGCTGGTGTTCAAGCTGCGGCAGGAACTCACTTAGCGTCTTCCCCGTATCCACAATATCCTCGATAATCACCACATGCCGCCCGATCAGATCCATATCCAGCCCAATTGCCGTAATTACATGTCCCGACGACTTCGTACCCTTATACGACGCCAGCTTGATAAAGCTGATCTCCGCTTCAATCGTGATCTCTTTGAACAGGTCGCTCGCAAACATAAACGCCCCGTTGAGGATCGCTATGAACAATGGCCGCTTATCCACATAGTCCCGGTTCAGCTGCGCCGCTACATCTCTGATCTTCTCTGCAATCCGCTCCGCTGATAAATAAGGCTCGAAATTTTTGTCGTGTACCCGTATTCTGATCATTTTGCCCATATTATCTTAATTCCCGATCAACCTCAATTTACCACCAATTTCGGCCTCGCCGGGGCCGATCGCTTCAAATAAATCCGCTCGCCCATCGCCGGCTCCTGTCCCTGTTCTAATTGATTCATTTCCAACAAATCCTGCAATCTTACCCCCTCCGCCTGCGCAATATCATACATCGCCTCCCCCTCCCGAACGACGTGATATTCGATTGATCCCTCTCGCCGCTTCCGCTGCAAAAAGATCAGCTGGCCCTTTTCAAGCACATCCTCCTGTTTCATATCATTGAACTCGAACAACCGCCCCAGCTGAATATCATACCGGTTTGCGATCGAGAGCAACGACACCCCCGCCAGCACGTACACCACCCTCGTCCGGTTGATCTGGAACTCCCCCTCAGGATAAGAGACGGCAGGCCCCGCCGTCGCTGCATTCGTCGTAGCGCTATCCACTGTCACCGTATCTGGTCGGGCATCCGGCGCCGCCATCTTACCGACCGCAATCAGCGTATACTGCTCCAGATTATAATCTTGAATCAGCTTGATCAGGATCTGCGAATACCGGATATTCGTCGCATACCCCGCCTTCTTTAATCCATACGCCCATCCCTCATAATCCGTGGGGTCCAATTGGAACAAGAACGCATATCTCGACCCCTTGCGAAGGAAATCCGAATGATCCCGGTACGAATCCGCCGCGCTCGCATAGCTCCGGAAACACTCCTGACGCACGTCATCATCATGGTAGATCACCCCACCCTTCCAGTCGTCCTTGCACTTGATCCCAAAATGATTGTTAGAGCTCTTCACCAACTCACTCGTCCCCGCTTCCGACTCGTGCAGCCCCTGTGCCAGTGTGATCGCGGCCGGTACTCCCGTCCGCTGCTCCTCCGCTATCGCCAAAGCCTGGTAAGCATTTACATAATTCACTCCGTTTACGCTCGCCTGGGCAGCTGCCCCACCGCCAACCGCCATCCATCCGACCACTATCAGCATCCACTTGTAGATCATCTTCCGGCTTTACTTTTTTTGGATAACGAATAGCCCATCCCGAACCGTGAGCATGACCTTTTCAACCGACTTGTCCGACGCAACCAATTCATTAAAGGCCTGGATCGCCCGGGCACTCTTCCCCTCGACCTCCGGCTGCAAAACCTGGCCGTGAAACAATACGTTATCCGCGAGGACCAATCCCCCCCGTCTCAGCCTGGGCATCACCAGCTTATAATAGTCGATATAACCTGTTTTGTCGGCATCTATAAAGACCAGATCCCACTGCTCCTGCAGGGTCGGAATGATCGCTAACGCATTTCCCCGGTGCAATATTATCCGGTCCTGCCAATTTGCCCGCCGAAAATTACCCTCCGCCAGGTCCGCGTCCTCATTCCGCAATTCAATCGTGTGCAGCCGGCCATCCTCCGCCAGACCCGCCGCCAGGCATAACGCGCTATATCCCATAAATGTCCCGATTTCCAATATCCGGCGCGGCCGGATCAGCCGGCTTACGATCTCCAGGAACTTCCCCTGCAGCGGTCCGCTCAGCATATGTGCCTCCGGATGTTGCGCTTCCGTATAAGCCGCAATCTCTTCCAGCAAGGGTGCCGTCGGTGATGAATAACGCTTGGCATACGCTTCCGCCAACGGTTCAATCAAGTCCATAGGAAAATTTTTCACAAATATACCTAAACACCGCCAGCCTTCGGCGCCCGCCGGGACATCGCCGCAAGCCCGGCAAATGTCAGCAACCCATTCAGCAACAAAAGTTCAATCCCGATTTGATACCCCCCAAACCACTCCGCCGCATGCCGGCTCACCACCCAGCAAATCGTCGGCGTCAGCAGGCACAACGCGGTGATCTTCCAATTATCCGGCAACGCCCGCCGGGTAAAAATCCCAAAGGCAAACAACCCCAGCAGCGGCCCATAAGTATACCCCGCCAGATCAAGGATCACCCCGATCGTTGACGGATTATTCACCGCCTTGAAAACCAAAATGCATAGCAGAAACATCACCGCGAACCCGCCATGCACAGCCATCCGCGTCCGCCGCTTCCGCTGCTCGCTCCACCCCTCCCGATTCCGCAGATCGAGCAGATCGATACAGAAGGAAGAGGTCAGCGCTGTCAACGCACCATCCGCACTGGGGAACAACGCCGAGATCAATGCGATAATGAAGATGATCGATACCGCCTTTGGCAAATAATGCAGTGCCAGCGTCGGGAATAACCCATCCCCAACCACATTCTTTCCCCCCAGTATTAGTTGATGACCCGCACTGACCACCCCACCCTGGTTGATCGCAAAAAGATACAGCAGGCCGCCCAACAACAGAAACAGAAAGCTCACTACTGCAAAAACACAGGTGAAGACGACCATATTCTTCTTCGAGTCCCGCACATTCTTCACACTGATATTCTTTTGCATCATCTCCTGGTCCAGCCCGGTCATGGCGATCGCAATGAACATCCCGCCCACGATCTGCTTAGGGAAAAAATTCCGGCTGTTGACAGCCGTATGAAAAATCCGGCCCAGCCCCTTCTCATCCAACGCCTCCAACGCACTGCCTACCGATAGTCCCAAATGTTGCAGGATATATCCGATACATACGACGAGCCCGAGCAGCATAAAGGTGGTCTGGAGCGTATCCGTATACACGATCGTCTTTACCCCTCCCTCAAACGTATAGAGCAGGATCATCAACAGGATCACGCCTGTCGTAAGTCCGAACGATACCCCGAGATCCTTCAAAATGAATATGTGCAGAATATTGATGACCAGGTATAGCCTTGCCGTTGCGCCTACCGTCCGCGAAAGGATAAAGAAAAGGGCCCCCGTCCGGTAGGCCACCGGCCCAAAACGTTCCCGCAGGTATCGGTAAATGGACGTGAGGTTCAACCGGTAGTACAACGGCAGCAACACCAGCGCGACGATCAGAAAGCCGACCCAGTTTCCGATGATCACCTGGAAGTAGCCAAACCCGCCGAACCCGTCATCCCCAAACTTCCCAACCGTTCCCGGCACCGATACGAACGTCACCCCGGAAAGCGACGTTCCGACCATCCCGAATGCCACCAGCATCCAGTTGGAACTCCGATTCCCGATGAAGAAGGATTCATTGTTGGCATGACGTGAGGTACGCCAGGCTACCAATAACAATACGAGAAAATAACCGATAACGAAAGTGAACAGCAGCGAAGGGGCCATATGTGACAGCCAATTTAGGAAATACCGCGAAAATCACTGAATTTTAATTTTTATATGCAAATCCGATCCGTCGCAGTCTTCTGCGGCTCCAAGAATGGTAACAATCCCCTTTTCGCCCGGCATACCGCCGAGCTCGCGAATTATATCGGAATCCTGAAACTCAAACTCATTTACGGCGGCGGCAGCAAGGGCCTGATGGGCCTGATCGCCGATACCGCTCTCGCAGCGGGCGTTGACGTCACCGGCATTATCCCCGAAGTCCTCACCTCGTGGGAGCACCACCACAAAGGCCTCACTCAGCTTACCATCGTCCCGGATATGCATACCCGAAAAAAGATGATGTACGAACGCTGTGATGCTGCCATCATCCTGCCCGGCGGCTTCGGAACCCTGGACGAATTTTTTGAGCTGCTGACCTGGAACCAGCTGAAGATCCATAACAAACAGATCTATGTATTAAACTCGGCAGGCTTTTACGACCACCTGCTTCGCCACCTCCACCAGCTGGAAAAAGAAGGATTTTTATACGATAGGGTCGACGACCGCATCGTCGTCTGCAACACCCCCGAAGTGATCTACAACCACATTAACGCTTGTGCGGGAACAGGTCAAACCCCGCCCTGAGCACCGGCACCGGATGTCCGTAGATATCATTATACGGAGAATTTGTATTGCCCAGCACGTCGAATAAGATGGCGAACCAGAAGGTCCCCTGGCCGATCATGCGGCGCCCGTATCCTATACCCACCAACAGGCTCGGCGCATGCTCTTCGAATACATACGTCGCCCCCATTCCACTCCCCTCATATACCTGTTTGTCATGCGTCCAGTTGAACTCCGGCTGTGCCGTCAGGAAAAGGAATGGCAACACATACGCTCGCGCAAACAACCCGCCCCCATAAATGAACTCCTTCTCACTGAGGTCAGGGTTGTAGATCCCCTGAGGATCCGGACTAACGGAATTGTACGTAAAATTCACCACAGCCCCCGCATCCAGCCACCGGTTCAGCGAATACCCAATCTCCGGGTTGACCCCGATACTAAACACGTTGTCCGCAAATCCAAGCCCCAAACTTCCGCCGATAAAAAGATTCTCCTTCCGGAACCCCGTCCCGGTCCCCTCATCGCTATACGTATTCACCCGGCCCGGCATCCGATCCTGAGCAAAACCGGCCGCCGCCGTCATCGTCAAACATACGGTCAGAACAATAAATTTTCGCTTCATCATACAAAAATGCAATAAATGATCGATTATAGAAACATCATCAGGGTTTGAAAGAAGGACAGAGTGACTGCCGCCGATCCCCATTATACTGATTGTAAAATCCCTGGCTCTCCAGCGCAAACTCAAAAGCTCCATATCCATTGTTATAATTCTTCAAAGATGACGTCGTCGCATCATACGTGAACGTCAGCCTGAGATTGTGATAGACGAACCCGATCATCGGGATGACCGCATCCCCCGCCCGGTAATACAAACCTCCGATAACCTGCTGATCACCGTTATCCTGCAGATCATACTGCGCATTCAATCCCAGCGACAGCTCCTGCGCTCCCGCATCTACCGTATAATAGCCGCCCGGATTGATAATAACATAGTCATTTACTTTTATACTGACATTTGCAAACGCAATATACCGTGCCGGGATCCTGCTGTCGAAGCCTGCGGGGTCCGTCGTGAAAAAGGACTCCCGCGCCCGGTTGATATGCTGGATCGAAAAGCCCGCGTTCAGGTATAGATTGTTCGTTGGAAAATAAGCATAATTCATCCCGATCTGCATATCGAAGAAATTCACGTTGGGCTGGTCGATAATCACACTCGTCGGCAACGAATTGTCGAAGAACTTCCCGTCGAACTGATCCGGGAACTTCAGACCCGCCGTGTTGATCCGCTTGTTGATATAGCCGGCATTGAACCCCAGTGAGATCAGGCTCGAATACCCGATCATCTGGTGATACGCCACTGATCCATATACCTCCGTCGACGTCAGCGTGCTCGCCCCCGCATCATCCTTCAGGATGGCACCTCCTAACCCCATCCAGCCGTTCTCTATCCGGTTGCGGAATACCTGCGCATCCCCCCAGACACTCATCGTCTGGTAAGGTTCCGACATGACCGAAGACCACTGATTGCGGTAATTGGCGCCCAGCCGGTAATCGGCATCCGGTATAAACCCCGTATTGGCAGGATTGGTCATTAAAGGCGAATTGAACCACTGAGAAAAATGCAGATCCTGGGCAAAGGCGCCTATGCCCCAGATCATGCAGCAGCCCAGAATCAGTATATTTTTCAATCCCCTCATTGTATTACTTCATTAACGACAGTTCAACGAATTTGGTTGTCTCTTTACTTCCCGTTAACGATCCGCCGGCCACCACCCCCGGGGGCCTGACCGGCCTCCTCATTACCTGATCTAAGTTATATCTCCTTTCTTGATTATGTGCGTTCCATTTGAAAAATCTGCCTCCAGGGTATAGGCATATACATCCATCGGCTGGACCTCCCCCCGATAGGTCCCATCCCACCCGATCGCAGGGTCCACAGACTCGAAAACCATCTTGCCCCA
>DATMLR010000261.1:0-2851 GCA_035570015.1 Puia sp. | reverse complement strand
AACCGGGTGATCGGCTGCCACCAGTTCATCCAGACTGGGCGGGAAGGCCATGATCTGATGTTGGTGGTTGGCCTTAAAAACCACCGACAGGGTTTTGCCTCTTGCCATACCCTAATTTACCACAAAAACCATACTGGGCTTGCCTTCCAGCCCATTTACTTATACAGCCCGATTGTGAATAAACCGACCTGAAAAACTGAAAATGAAAAAGGGCGCCTCATTTTTACTTTTGAGACACCCTCTGAAGAAGTTTGGCCAACTGGCCGGCTCTCGTGGCCACAGGGGCCTCATCCGGGATTCGCCTTAACCATAAGACCGCCGATGCAGTGTCTTTCTCCTGCGCATAACTCAACGCCAAATAAAACGCGGCCTCATATTGCAGCGCCGAACCGCTGTCGTACACTTTTCCCAGGTCCGCCCGAGCCTCGGGCAACCGCCGCCGATGCCAGAGCGTAACCCCCCGATAGAACCTCGCAAGCTGGCTTGCGCTATCCGCCCTCAATGCCTGATCGAGCAAGGGCAGCGCCCGATCGAATTGTCCCGCATTGAATTGGACGGCGGCCGCCTGCAACGCCGAATCGGAATGGTTGCCGCGTTCCAAACTGGTGATCATTTCGGTTCGACCCAGCTCGTCCAATGTCGGGCCATTGGCCCTGAAGAACCAAAATCCCGCAAGAATAAGCACCACTCCGGCGGCGACCGCCATTACGTACCGCAGCATCGGCCTGACCTTTCCGGCGGGTCTGGCGGACTCTTGACCGAAATACTTTCCGCGGATTACGCGGAGCGTTGCCTTCAATGCCTCGGCGCCGGCATCCGGCGGGAGCCGCTGTTCCAGTTCGCCCCGCAGCTCCCGGTATCGGGCCGTTTCGGCGGCCAGCGTAGGGTTTCGCTCTAGCTCGGCCTCGAACGCCCGGCGCTCGTCGGCAGGAAGCTCATTCTCGACGTACTGAATGATATGTGACTTATCGAAGGTGGGCATATCCGAATGTTTTATTGGTCAATCCCGGCGCGCTTCTCCTCAATATAGGACATCAAAGTCGCCAGGCACTCTGACTTCTTTTTTCGCAGATATCCATAGCTGACCCCAAGCTCAGCCGCAATCTCTTCCTGCCGCCGGCCCGACAGGCTTAGCTTGATGATCTCGCGGCATTTTTCGCCCAGCCGGGCGAATTCTCCAAGGAAAAGCCGCACTTTGTCCTCTCTATTAACGAGCTGCTCGGCGCTGGCAAAAACGTCTTCGCCATAATCAGATAAGTCGTCTTGTACTTTTGTTACCGGACTGCGACCTCTTTTTTTTAGCTGATTGATCCATTTTCGCTTGCAGATCAGGAGGAGGAACGGCTCAAAGGGACAGGTCAGCGTCAGCGCCTTGTATCGGGCCTGGTGATAGATGTCGAGCAATGCCTCCTGGAGAATATCCGCCGCGTCCGCCGCGTCACCGCGATTTTGCAAGATATAACGCCGGACGGAAGGCGAAAAAAGCCGGTAGATCTGATCTACCATCGGAACGTCATTCTCCAAAAGCGCTGCGATATACTTCTGATCGGGGTGGACCGCCATCCGGGCAATTTATGGAACGAATATAAGCGTAACGGGGTAACAAAACCCCGGTCTCGTTGATATAACGGTAATTTTATTATCTTTCAGCATGCAGCGAATTTGGTCTATTTTATTGGTTTTGTTCGCTTGCGCGACAGTAGCTAAAGCACAGGATTCCATACCCCCGGAAATCCATGTCGATGAAAGAGGCGACAGCCTTCATTTCACGGCAGCTCTCCGTCCTCTCCGCCAGCTGGCCGGCGCGCCTGCCGCTTATTACAGCTATTTCTGGGAACTGGGCGACGGCCGTTTTAGTTTCGATAAGGAACCCTTTTATCTTTATCGGGATACGGGAGTGTACCAGATACGCCTCTACGCCACGAATAATTACGATGACGGTAATGCCCCTCCCACCAGGCCCCGGCCTGTCCACGTAAAAAAAGGCTCTAAAGTCAACAACACCTGGGCGTCTCATTTTTTCCACGGCGGCGGCGAGATCGAAATGAAAGTCAACCGCAACCCGAGACCTGGTGAAAACTTTGTAACGGTCGTCGGCTATCGCAATGAATTTGCTGACAGCCTCCGTGGCTCGATCGTTCTCTTCTATAACGAACGGCAGTTCCAGCGTGATGGACTTGCGCTTGCCGACCAACGTTTCTACGACCACCAGCAGCCTTCAGATCTGAATACCTTGCTGGCCAAGATAGACGAAGGTCCTCTTCCTGACATTCAATCGATGACCCAGGTTCCCCCTTTCAAGCCCCGGTCATCGCCGCTCACCGGCTCCGCATCGACTGAATTTGCCGGTCCCGAATCCGACTTTGCCGTCAATCAGCCAAACGCCGGCTCGTTCTCCTATGCCGGCCAAACACGCGCACTTCTTCATACGCTCCTTAACGATTTCGCCCGCCATGCCGTTCTGCAATTTCCGTCGATCGGCCGGAACGAAGAGAAGTTCGTCTTCCTCGAAATGAATACGCTGCCGGGCATGATCAAGGACACCAATGCCACCGTATCCATGATCGCGATGCTGATACCGGATGACCAAACTGCTCCGCCTCAATTGTACGAGCTGGACATGCAGGTCGTTTCCTCCCATGACCCTAACCGTTTGCAGCTGCTGCATCACCGCATCAACTATCGGTTCATGTCCAACCGGAAAGAGCTGGACTATCGGGTCAACTTCCAGAACACTGGCAACGGACCCACCCGGAAGATCGCCGTCGGCGTCGCCATCCCGCCCGAGCTCAACCCCCAAAGCATCCGGATCAAAGGATTCAGCCCGTTTTGCCGTAGGTGCGATTCCGCC
>DATMLR010000260.1:0-3547 GCA_035570015.1 Puia sp. | reverse complement strand
CCCTGATCGGCGACCCCTCGATCAGCACCCCTCCGGTCATATTGGTCCCGAAGATGGCGCGGTATCTTCTCCGGATCGGGATCCAGCCCGACACACAGATAAGAACCCATCGAACGAATTGCGGAAACGAGTTGCTGCCTTGTCATGTATACTTAGATATTCTTGGAAGATCTTATTTTGTCAATATCGCCCCGCCGGATAACATTTATCAGGCTTTGCCTCAGGAAAGGATCAACCCAACCCGCAAACTCCAATGCAATGTCGGTTTGCCCGTAAGTGCTGCCAAACCTCCCTCTCGACGCAACTAAGCCTTTCGCATTCGTTCTTTGTATCCATTCTTTCACCCCAAGCTTGAAGCACTTCGATCCCGGTTTTTTCCTCTGTTCCATAATTGCGGCGAATTCGCCATAATTAAAATTTTCGTTGTTCCCGTACTCCCACGCGAACAGCATTTGAAGTGTTTGCTTCGTTCGAAGCCAATCCGCAACCCGAACGCTACTCAACCCTCCTTTTAGCATACTCTCAACGAGAAGTAATCCTCCACCCCCCTTTTGATCACATCAATTTCAGTATCATTCACATCGATCGTCATCCCCCGCCGGTTTATCCGCCACAAATATCCTATTTTTTTCCGGCCCGCGCCCGTCAAGCTTCCCGGTTCCCGCTCCTCACGCCTCCAGATTTCCCTCACGCCCGAAAAGCTTGTCCTCCCTCCTCTCCATTTCCTCTGCCACCGCCCTCGCCGCCTCATCTCCCGCCCCCAACTGCCGGACCACCTCCTGATAACTCCGCTCATCCCGGTTCTGCGACAGCTTATACGCCGCCTGGATCTCCTCCACCACGATCCGGAAACCCACAATTCCCCGCATCTCCGCCGTCACTTGCTTCTCCCCGATTTCTCCGATATCCACCGGTCGCGGTAAATGCCGCTCAAAGTTGTCGACCAGCCGCGACAAGGCCGCACGCAGTTCCTCCCCCTCGATCACCGTGAGCGTCCCGTAAACATGAACCGCCATATAATTCCAGGTGGGAACGTTGATCTGCGTATACCACCGGGGAGAGACATAGGCATGCGGCCCGGGGAAGATCGCGAGGACCTTTGCCCCCGACACCATCGTCCCACCCGCCACCGCCACCCCATCCGCCCCAACGCTCGCCGCCTCCCCAGCGCCCCCCTCCGCAAAAGTCCGCTTCTGCTCATTCCCTCTCGCAATATGCCCCACCAGCACGTCCCTGCCCTGCTCATCCTTATCCAGCAGCAGCGGAATATGCGTTGCCACCGGCAACCCATCCAGCACACTCACCAGGATCGCAAACGAATTCTCGCGGATAAAGGCATGAACCTTCTCCACATCCTTTTCTTCATATCGTCTTGGAATATACATCCGATTAACCCACAGTCTCCACGATCCGCTCAGTCTTCAAATTCGCATTGATCATCGCAATGCTCCGCGCCGCATTCCCCGCGAAATCGTTGAACGCCTTCCTCGTCACCACATCATCACTCACCATGATCGGCACTCCCAGATCTCCGCCCTCCCGGATACTCTGCACGAGCGGGATCTGCCCGAGGAACGGGATCTCATATTCTTCTGCCAGCCGCTTCCCGCCCTCCTTCCCAAAAATATAATATTTCTTCTCCGGCATCTCCGCCGGCGTGAAATAACTCATGTTCTCCACCAACCCGATCACCGGCACCTTCAACTGCGCCTGACCGAACATCGCAATCCCTTTCTTCGCATCCGCCAGCGCCACATCCTGCGGCGTCGTCACCACGATAACACCCGTCACCGGAACCGTCTGCAGGAGCGTCAGATGAATGTCTCCCGTACCCGGCGGCATATCGATCACCAGGTAATCCAGCTCATCCCACAACACATCTGTCACAAACTGCCGGATCGCACTGCTCGCCATCGGACCCCGCCAGACAACCGCATTCTTCTCATCCACCAGCAGCCCGATACTCATCAATTTGATCCCAAACTTCTCCAGCGGTACGATCATCCCTTTCCCATCCGGACCGGTGGTCATCAATGGCCGCTCCCCGCGGACCCCAAACATAATCGGCACACTCGGCCCGTAAATATCCGCATCCATCAGTCCCACACTTGCACCGCCCCGCGCCAGCGCCAGCGCGAAATTCGCCGCTACCGTGCTCTTGCCCACCCCGCCTTTGCCGCTTACGACGGCAATGATATTCTTCACCTTCGGCAGCACCTCCCTCGCATCCTTCCGATGCGTTGTCGTATTGGCAGTGAAGCGGACATTTACGGTCGCCTCCTTATTCACAAGCAGCCGGATCGCATTGATACACGCATTTTTGATCAGATCTTTCATCGGACACGCAGGCGTAGTCAATACCACCGTGAACGCAACATAGTTACCATCGATCTCGATATCCTTTACCATGTTCAAGGTCACGATGTCTTTCCCCAGATCAGGTTCCTGCACATTTCCAAGGGCTTCCAACACTTTTTCGCGGGTCATCTCCAAGATTTTGTTAAAAACTTTAATTTGAGGCAAAATTAACCATTCGGCCCCTTACTTTGTCAATCAAATAGAGTTAAAAGTTTAATTTTGAGCGGAATGAAAAGACTTATACTATACTTACTGCTTTTGGTTGCTCCCTATGCCGTTCACGCTCAGTTCGATAAACTTAAAGACTCTGTTGTAGAAATCTACGGTGTCGTTATGACAGCCGATAGCCTGAAGGCCATCCCCGCCGTTAGCGTGGTCGTGAAGGGTCGGAACCAGGGCACGTATACGACCGATCAGGGCGTCTTTTCCCTCGTCGTCCTCAAAGGCGATGTGGTTGAATTTTCCAGCGTCGGTTATAAGACCATCGATTACAAGATCCCTATGGACAGCGGCAACCAGATAAGCATGATCCAATTGATGGTCATCGACGCTCAATATCTTCCCGCAACCATCATCAAATCCCGGCCTACCCGCGAACAGTTTGAACGCGATTTTGTCAATACTACCGTACCGAATGACCAGATCGAAATAGCGCGAGAGAATAACAGTGCTGCCAAACGGGCCGTCCTCGCCAGAGGTCTCCCCGCCAACGCCGCCGAAGCAGCAAGCACCTATTTGCGCCAAGGCGCGCAGCGATACTATTATCAGGGGCAAGCCCCGCCACAGAACATCCTGAACCCCCTCGCCTGGGCAGAATTTATCCAGGCCTGGAAGCGCGGTGACTTCCGAAACGATAATACTTCTACTTCCCAGTAATCATGCAAAATATCTCCGTCATTGGCGCCGGAACGATGGGTAATGGCATCGCGCATGTTTTTGCCCACAAGGGTTTTCGCGTCAACCTCATCGACACTCAGCCACAGCAGCTGGAGAAGGCCTTGAAGACGATCGCAGCCAACCTCGACCGCCAGGTCGCCAAAGGCGCCCTCACCGAATCCGACAAGCACCAAACCCTCGCCGCCATCCGCACCTTCCCCACAATTCCCGAAGGCATCTCGCAGGCCGACCTGGTTATCGAAGCAGCCACCGAGAACACCGCGATCAAGCTCGACATCTTCCGCCAGCTCGA
>DATMLR010000259.1:0-6992 GCA_035570015.1 Puia sp. | reverse complement strand
CCGATGCCATGGTTGTCTTTACGCTGCATGTGGGCGGCCCGGCGAATGGCGGTGCGCTGTTCCAGCCGCAGGCGGAAATCCGGGATACAGTATATACCGATGCGAATGGATTTGCAGCGATGGCGATCTCGGATACTATTCCAGGTGATGCGTGGGTGGATGCCTCGATCAATATCGGCGGTGTCCTTACGGTCATCAATGGCAGCTCAGCGTTCGCTGTCTTTACGCCGACGCCGGATGTCACAAATCCGAATACGCAATTGATCGTGCTGGTCTATGAAGCGAATGCCGATGGGTCAAGCATGACGGAGGTGGAAGCGCATATTGTGGACGGATCAGGCGCTCCGCTCGCCAATGCGAATGTCCAGTTTGCGATCGATTCGGGAAGCGCGCAGATTGTCGGAAGTCAGCCGGTTCTAACGGATGCCAACGGGAATGCGATCATCTCCCTGACGAGTACAACCGTGGGGTATGTCCTTGTGACGGCGACGGTGAATGGCAAGGCCATCATCAATGGCAGCCCGGCAAGGGTACAGTTTGCGGGCATTAATATCTATGTCCCGAAGGCGTTCAGCCCGAACAATGACGGTGTCAACGACCTGCTGAAGCCGATCCTGGTCGGTATCGCCGACTTCCACTATTTCACGGTGTATAACCGCTGGGGGAATATCATCTTTACGACGACCGACCCGAATCAGGGCTGGGATGGAACGTTCAAGGGAGTACCGCAGCCGGTGGAAACCTATTTATGGATTGCCGAGGGCGTCGATGTCAACGGCAGAAAAATCGTAGCAAAAGGCATGACTTCGCTGGTCCGGTAACGGGCGCCCGCGGAGGCACAAAAAATAAATTTTAAAATCCAATAACCCCGATGAGGAAGTTTTATTCTATACCGATTCTCTTGCTGGTCACGGGCCTTGCCCGGGGACAGGAGGTCAATTTCTCGCGGGTGCAGGATTTGACCATGTGGTATAACCAGTCCCTGAAGACCGATAAGCAGGACAATTTGGTGTTGGATTATCGAAATGTGTCGTATGGCGGACAGATTGCTTATAACAGCGTCGCTGCCATGTTTGATATGCCGCTTTTATCCAAAGAAGCCAGGAACAAGCCCAATTCCGGATATTTCAGTTTCAGTGTAGGCGCCGCTTCGGACAAGTCCAATGCCGGCATTCTCAACAATACACTTGGGCTGCTTGGCATTTCGTATGCCGTACCGATTGGCAAGCACGAGACCTATCTGGCTGTCGGGTTCCAGGGAGAGTACTATCAGAGTAACTTCAATGTCGCCGGAATTTCCGGCGCTTTCGGGGATCAGTTCAATGCGTATGGACCTATTGAAGGGCAGCCCAGCGCCGACCGGCTGGCATCGGGCTGGTCGTACGGGCACTTCAACGCCAATGTAGGCGCTTCGGTATTTAGCAACGGCCGGTATGACAAGTGGTATTTCGGCGTTTCGGCGCAGCAGGTGAACCAGCCTTATTCTTACGATATCAAATCGGACTCCACCCGGATAAAAGCCGATTACAGTATCCAGGGTGGCTACAAGTTTACTACAGCGACGGATGACGAGGTGGGATTCTATATGTTGATGAGCTGGCAGGGACCTGCATACCGCCACTACTTCAACCTGTCATATACGAAGGCCGTTCCTGACGTTGTGGGCGGTGCGGCAGTAGGCGTGGGAATTGGCTACCGGTATAATGACGCCATTATCCCGAACATCGAACTGAGGTATCAGAAAATGGCAATAGGCATTTTGTATGATGTAAATATTTCGACGATCAGTGCGTCCGGCGTTGCACGCGATGGTGTAGAGCTGGCGCTAAAGATGGATTTTTAAAACTAACCCAATGAAGAAGGTAATGATTTGTTTGATTGGTTGCTTCCTGATCGCCCTCAATCTCCGGGCGCAGGATACTACCCGGCCGGCGACGGATAGTGCCAAACAGACATCTGATACGGCAAAAATGATGACGATGCTGAAAGACAGCGGTGTCGTCAAGCCCGCTACGCCGGCCGGCGATACGGCCGGGCAGCCGAAGAATACGGGCAACCCATCCGGCGACTCCGTTATCATGCTCGTCGACTCTACGTATCCGAGCGGAAAGGACGCCGCGAAGACGAGTGATGCGCCAAAAACGGATAATGCCGCGAAGACCGATCCTCCGGTGAAGGCCCAGGATACGACGGCGGACCAGCCAACAAAGTCGTCGGCGAGACAGCTGGACACCCGGTGGTTTATCTCGCCGCTGCTGAAGCTGCAGTTCCAGGATTTTGCAATGCTGGAGAAGAACCGGGAAGGCTATTTATCCAATGCCAATACACTGCCTTTCTTTGCGCGGGGGAACGCCTCTTTTGCGGCTTCTGCGTACAAGAATATAACGAGCCGGCTTTCGTTCAGCGCGGACCTCGGGTTTAGCTTCGGGCACGTGACGAGCAACAGCGTGGAGATCAGCCAGACGCCGTCCAAGACTTATAATCTGCTGAATGCGACGATCTACTATCACCTGCTGCCTGCCTCTTACCGGCTGCAGCCGTTTGTGGAAGTCGGGATCAACGACGTCATCAATGCTGCCTCTTATGTTACGGTTCCCATGGGGATCGGCGCCAAGTTTAATTCCGAAAAGGTCATGGCGCTTGCAGAGGTGAGCTATGGCGAGGCGATCGGCAAGAACGTCGCCAATACGACGATGTATTCCGTAGGTATTTATATTCCGATCAAGGATAAGAAACATAAACAGCTGGATACCGACGACAATACACCGCGGTATAACAAGAATGACAAGAAAAATGATAAGGACAAGGATACGACCAGCAAGAATAATGGCACGGTGATCAATAATATCTATGTGACCATCAATATGGATTCGGTGCTGAGGGCCAAGGGGCTTCTGAACAATGACGGGTCGCCCCGGAATACAGGCGGAGGAGATGGAGATGATGAATCCAATGGTTCCGGTTCTGGTTCCGGTCACAGCCGGAAACGGCATGCCGGGCTCAAGAATTTTAATGTGGATGACTTCGAAGACAACGCCTATAAGATGGACTCACTGGACGGCCAGCCCGCCATCCGATTCGTCGTGTACTTCGAGTTCAACGACTTCGGGCTGAATTCCCACGCCTTTGAAAGTATCGATCGGGTGATCGGTCATCTAAAGAGAACACCTGCTGAATTCACGGTCGAGATCAAGGGCTATACGGACTCCGTGGGGGATGACCACTACAACAATTGGTTGTCGCGTGAGCGGGCGAAGATGGTCCTGAAGTATATGAACAGCAGGGGTATCCCCGTCGAACTGATAACAGCCAAGGCCTATGGGAAGGACGATCCTGTAGCGGATAACAGCGATCCAAGCAAAGCCTGGCTGAACCGGCGGGCCGAGATCGTTGTACATGCCAAAGAGACCCTGGCAAACGGTCATTAAAAAAAAGGAGAACTTTAAATCCAATATTCAAATGTTTAATCTGAACACCGCAGCATTATGGGGACATCTACCCCAAAATATCAAGATCCGGCTGATCGACGAGCACGGAAATTTCATCGATCCGCGCCACCTGAATGAAGTGGATTATCTTGCCCGATTCCAGAACAAGTGTGTCGTCAATAAGGTATACCATCAGATGCTGGCTGACAATCGGTCCGGCGTGATCGAAGTTTACCAGGACAGGGTGATCGTCAAAGACAAGTAGGCTTTCCCGCTTTATATCGTCTCTTTTTCGTAAGGCTGTACATCCGGCACCAGGATCTTGGTGTCCCGTGCCAGGAGGTCGCTGATATGCCGGAAACCATACGCGAGCCTCGAACTGCATGTTGGATTGGGTCATATCGAGTTCGCAAAATGCGAACTTTTGCTCCTCCGAATTACCCTTATCTTGACAAAACGCTCTGATTTTCAATTGTGGCTTGGAGGCTTTACCAGTGGAAAGTACGCATTTTGCGAACTTTCTTTTCCTGAGAACAGCATCTCATCCGGACCTGTCTACCCGGATCAGTTTATGATGTACGAGTGCGGAGGCTCTCTTCCTTAATTGAATCGTAGAAATACGAAAAGGAGTTCGGGAGTTTACGATAAAAATCGAGGGAGTTTGCTCTTTTTTAACATATGCTTCTGGCTTAGTTTTGACTTATCCAATTCCAATGAACGAAACCAACTCGTTCAATATCCATGCAAAAACTGCTTTCGGCCCTAATGGAGGAAGCCATTAAAATTCAAGTCTCATTGAAAAGCCCTCGACTAATAATTGGGGGTTTTTTCCATTATGGCCCCGGAGGGGCCATAGCGATCCGCCAGGATCGCAATAATTAGCCCTACGAAGGCCGCGCAAGCGGCCGATGCGGAGCGACGAGCTCAATTCTTTCTCACATAGATATCAATGACGCGGGACAGACAAGGGTCTCCGTGGACAAGAAGCGTATCGGCGCTGAGGATAGCCTGGTAAGGGACGTTTTGCATCGTCAGAGTGGTCGTATCCGTGATGGCGCAGCCGACGATCCCGAACCCAACCGAATAAAACCCGGTATCGGTCTCTACGGCGAGATTGGGAAGCAGCAGGATGGGTTCGTCGACCTGGAGGTAGTTGGGTTCGTTGCCGACGGAATCACTTAAGTTGAAGAGCGGGATATTGATGGAGTCGTTGTGGATGAAGGTGAAGGTGCCGGCCGTATCGAAGATGAGGGTCCGGCTGATTCCGGTGTTGGCGGGAGTATACCCCGTGTCGATGGGCTGCCCTGATGCGGTCGTATCACCCGGCGGGAAATCCCAACGCCCCTTGGATTGATAAGCCCAGGTCCAGGTACCGATGATGCTGGCGGTATCAGTGCCCGTGCTATTGGTGGTAGCAGGTTTGGATTTTGTACAGGAGGTGAGCGCGAGGATGCAGGGGAGGGAGGCAAGGATAAGGATTAAAAGGGAGAGATACGATAGCGGGCTTCGCATGGTGATGTGATGATGATTTCAATGGGCAAAAATAGGGAAATAATCTCAGGACTTCCGGCCGATCAGGTTCATAACCGAATCCTTATAGCTTACGCCGATGGGGATGGTTGTTTTGCCCAGCTCGATGCTGTTGCCATAGATGGAGCGAATATGGCGGAGGGCGACTATATAGGATTTGTGCACGCGGATGAATTGCCGGGAGGGTAGGGACCTTTCCAGGTCGTTCATGGTTTGGTGAGTGATCAGGGAATAGTCAGGCGTATGGATCTTGAGATAGTCGCGGCTGCCCTGAATGAATAGGATCTCGGAGAAATTGACACGGAAAAATTTGCTGTTGGAACGGATGAAGATATGGTCGCCGGCAAAGGGGTCGCTTTCTTTTGCCGAGGCGGAGAACAGGCGGTTATCGAGGATTTTGCCTACGGCGCGGGAGAACCGTTCGAAGGAGATCGGTTTCAGCAGATAGTCAATGACGTTAAACTCATAGCTTTCCAGGGCATATTCCGCATAGGCGGTCGTCAATACTACGAGAGGGGATTCCTTAAGGCCGCTGAGAAACTGGAGGCCGGTCATTCCGGGCAACCGGATGTCGAGAAACATGATATCGATCTCCTGTGAAGACAGGGCCGCTTCCGCTTCGAGCGCGTTGCGGTAGGTGCCTGTCAGCTCCAGGCTTCCGAGGCGGGCCAGGTGGCTTTTGAGAACATCCTGGGCCAAGACTTCGTCTTCAACGATGATGCATTTTAACAAACGTTTACCTTTTTAAGATGAGCGAAACGGTGAATGAGCTCTTGTTTAAAATTACGTCAAGTGTGTGAGAGTCCGGGTACAAGGTCTCCAATCTTTCGCGGGCATTCCGAAGTCGGAGTTGACTGGTGCGGCTCTCGTCCTTTTCGGTTTGGATGATATCCAGGTCAAAGGATTTAGGGTACAGCAGCTCAAGCAGGCTGCGGCTGTGTGCGATGCCTTTGCCATTTATCCGTTTGGCCTGCATCTCGAGGTCGGCGTCGGTGCTGTTGATGACGTTGAGGGTAAGCTGGCCATCGCCGATCTTGATGGTGATATAGATAAACGGTTCCTTGAAGCTATTGTCCATCGCATGTTTGAAGCTGTTCTCGATGAAGGAGATAAAAAGGAAGGGTTCGATGCGGACACCGCTGGTGGCCCCTTCCACGGTCAGGCGGATATCGGCCTGGTGGCGGATCTTCTCGATCTCGATATAGTTGCGGATGAATTCGATCTCCTTATCCAGGGGAATGGTCTCTTCGTCGCATTCATAGATCAGGTACCGCATGATATCTGCGAGACGAACGACGACCTCAGGCGCCCGGTCCGACTTCTGCAGGCTCAGGGAATAGATACTGTTGAGGGTATTGAAGAGGAAATGTGGGTTTAGCTGGGCCCGGAGATAGCGAAGCTGGAAGAAGCTGCTTTCTTTTCGGGCGGTCTCGAGCAGGTCTTTTTGTTCGATGGAACGGCGGATAAAGAAGGCGAGCAGAGCAAGGTTCATATTGAGGGCGACCCAGCCGGTTACCCGATAGATCGTGTGTGTGTTCAGGAAAAAGTATGCGCGTTCTGCCGGCCGCAGGTCGAGCTTGAGGAGAAGCGAATAGATGGTTAGGATGACGCCGCCGATCAGGAGAAAGGAGAGCACAAAAAGGACCACCGGCAATCCTTTCCGGCGGTTGATGAAGGGGATGCCCATGAGATACGAGAAGAGCAGGTAGAGCGGGAAGGCGATCCCGCTGATCAGGAAGGCCAGGAACCAGCCGGGCACATCAAGGTGCAGGATGGCGATGCAGTCTATCAGCGGGTTGAATAGACCCACGAGCACCCAGCAAAGGTTTTCGGCGCGGGTTGTGCGTTGTCGAAGTCGGTCGTTGTCGTATTCCATGTTAGCGACTATTGGGGTTACTAAAACTATTGCGTGGCAGGGGATTATGGAAAAAAATTCGACCAATTGGAGAGGTTGTTCGATCAACGGGGGTTTGGGGGTGAATTCTTAAGCTAGGTTAATGGAAAACGGGGTTGGCAGGCTGTACTTTTGTGGGG
>DATMLR010000258.1:0-6026 GCA_035570015.1 Puia sp. | reverse complement strand
CGCCAGCCCCACCAGTGAAGATAGTGCGGCTGTCCGGAAACAGCTGATCGACCTCAGCAAGGATTTTGCAGCCGCCAAAGACCCTGCTGCCTTCCTGAACCGTGTCGGGAGTGAGGCCGGCTATGAGGATACCACGCACGCCAAATCCGAGATCAAGGTACCATTTAAGGATTCGATCTTCGCCCTGTCAAAGGGGGGGATATTTGGACCCTACCTCGACGGTGGCAACTACACTGTCGCCAAGCTGATCGATGAGCATGAGGTTCCGGATAGTGTGGAAGCCCGGCACATCCTCGTCGCAACGGTGGATCCGGAGACGCACCAGCCCATAATGGATGACAGCGCCGGCAAGAAAAAGATCGACAGCATCCGCAACCTGATCGAGAAGGGCGGCCAGCGTTTCGATAGCGTCGCATTTCACTTGTCGGACGATAAGACCAGCGCCATTAAAGGCGGCAAACTACCCTGGTTCGGCCCCAGTCAGATGGTAAAGGAATTCCAGGACTTTGTTTTCGGTCATAAGACTGGCGACAAGGGGGTCGTCAAGAGTCAGTTTGGCTGGCATTATATTGAGGTCCTTAACCAGAAGAATTTCGAGCCCGGCTTTAAGGTGGCATACCTGAGCCGGAAGATCGAAGCCAGCCAGAACACGGACTTGACCGCATCCGGCCTGGCCAGCCAGTTCGCCGGCATGAGCCGCGACGCCCGGTCCTTTGAGGACAATGTCCAGAAAAAGCAACTGCAGCGGCTGGTGGCCACCGACATTGCGCCTTCAGCCATCACCATTCCCGCCCTCGGTGCCAACCGCCAGCTCGTCCGCTGGATCTACGATGCCGAATTGGGCAATGTTTCCGATCCATTCCCCATCGGTAATAAATATGTGGTCGCACTCCTGACCGAGATCAACAAGGCCGGAACCATGTCAGCCGCTAAGGCCCGGCCCCGGGTGGAACTCATCCTGCGCAATCGTAAAAAGGCGGAGATTATCTCCAAGAAGTTGGGTAGCCCGGCTTCTCTCGATGCGGCGGCAGCCAGCTCGGGTAACCTGCCCGTCCTTCACGCCGATAGCGTCAACTTCTCTTCGGGAATGATCCCCAATGCCGGCCGCGAACCCAAGGTCGTGGGCGCCGCTTTCGATAAAGGGCTGGCAGGGAAGCCCGCTTCACCGCCCATCGCCGGTAATAGCGGAGTATTCGTCATCCGGGTCGAGAAGGTCAGTGCGTTATCCAATCCGAATGGAGATATCCGGCAACAACGTTTTGGGCTGGAACAGCAGCAGCGGCAGGTCGCCTACCAGGTGCTCCAACAAATGCAGCGGCTGGCGGACATCACCGATAACCGGGGTAAATTTTTCTAGACCATGACGACAGGAGGTCCTTTTCTTTTTGTCGTATCTTTGCGCTGGAATGAGCGAAGAGATCATCAATCGAGTGGCGCAAAGCGGCCTCCTGACGCTTGACCTGGAAGACTTCTACCCCCGGGAAGAGATTGCCGTCTTTGATCTGAAACCGCTGCTGTTCAGGGAAATGATCCTGAAGGAAAAGGAGTTTCGCGCCGGGTTGCAAGAAATCGACTGGAGCGGGTATACCGGAAAGATCCTCGCCGTTACCTGCACCGCGGATGCCATTATCCCAGCATGGGCCTATATGCTGGTAGCGGTTCACGCCCGGCCTTATGCCCGCAGCATCATCCTCGGCGACCGGCAGGCAGCTCTTCAACAGACTTTTCTGGCCAACTTGCAGACCATCGACCTGGAAGCCTTTGCAGACAAAAGGGTAGTGGTGAAAGGATGCGGTGACCTTGCGGTAGGCCCCTTTGCCTATCTCGAAATAACGCGGCTCCTGCAGCCGGTGGTAAAGAGTATCCTATATGGAGAGGCTTGCAGCAACGTCCCGGTGTATAAGAAGAAATAACCGCGAGATCGCTTGCCGGTCAGGGGTCAGGCTCCATGCGATCCCATGATGATGGACCCCACGGTAAAATAAATAATAAGCCCGGTGACGTCCACCAGCGTTGCGACAAAAGGTGCCGAAGACGCAGCCGGATCAGCGCCAAGTTTTTTCAGGACCAACGGCAGCATAGCGCCCGCAAAGGTTCCCCACATTACGACACCGATGAGTGCGAAAAAGACGACCAGCCCTACTTTTAACCAATGCTCCCCATAGCTGAATGTCAATACATGGAGTGTATGGAGCTCTTGCCAGAGCGAAATGCGCACGAACCCAACCACCCCGAGGATGATCCCAAGCGTAAGCCCGGACAGGATCTCCCGCCGCATCACCCGCCACCAGTCCTTGAAGCGGATCTCACCGACGGCCATTGCCCGGATAATGATCGAAGAAGCCTGGCTTCCGGAATTGCCGCCGCTTGAAATGACCAGCGGAATGAACAGCGAAAGAACCAGCCATTTATCCAGCTCTCCCTCGTATCCCTGCATCGCTGTTGCCGTCAGCATTTCACCGAGGAAGAGGATGATCAGCCAGCCTGCCCGCTTGCGGACCAGTCTTCGGAATGAAATTGTCGTATACGGCTCGTCCAACGCTTCCGAACCCCCGATCTTTTGGATTTCCCGCGTTCCCTCTTCTTCCGCGAGTCTGAGTACATCATCCAGGGTCACGATTCCCAACAGCACTCCGGTGTCATCGGTGACGGGCAGCGCATACCGGCTATTGTTCCGGAAGATATTGATCACCGCCTTTTGCGAGTCATTCACGTTCAACGCCAGAAACTGATAATCCATGATCTGGGAGACCAGCGTCGACGGATCTACGACCAGGAAGTCCTTGATGTTAATATCATCGATCAGGACACCGTTCTCATCCACTACGAAAAGCCAGTTGAGCGTTTCCGTTGCCTGACCCCGCTGCCGGATCACCGCCAGTACATCCTGACAGGTCTGCTCCTTTGTGATCTCCAGGAAATCCGGGGTCATCAGCCGGCCGACCGAATCCTCTTTAAACCCGAGCAGCTCCAGTGTTTCCGCCCGGCGTTCCGGCGTCAGAACTTTCAATAGTTCCTTGACATGGCTCTTTGGCAGCTCTTCCAGGAAAGCTGTCCGGTCGTCGGGCTGCAAGGCATTCAGAAGTTCCGCTGCTTTCTCCTCAGGCAATGCCTTAATGACCTCTTCCTGCTGTTCGTTCTGCAAAAGCTTGAAGGCCTTCGCCGCGTGATTTGGATCGAGTGCCTGGAACAGCTTCCCCGCCCATTTGGTATTGCGGTTGGCAAATTCCGCGATACCCTGCGGCGTTACTTTGTTCAGCTTGACAAACTCCGTGATCTTATTGTGCTGGAGCAGGTTTTTGATGTCATTCATTTTGAGCATAGCTCAAATGTAAGTAACCGCGTCCTTTCGGCGAGGAAGTCCACAAGTTATTTTAATGTTATATGTAAAATGGGGGGAGCCGGATCGATCAAGGCGAGAGGAAGCCATCCGTCCGGTGCACGACGATGTTAGAGCCTGAGATGAGATTGCCGCTCAGCCAGTTAACCGGAACCACATTCCCGCTTGCGGAAAACTGCAGTACCCCGTTGTTGTGACCCACCGTTACGGCATTCCCCAGCACGTCGAAGACCGGGCCGGGGATCGGAAAGGAATTGGTCAGATAGAATCCCTTGATGATCTGACCCTGCACCAGCGCGATCAGCGAATCCGCATTCGCTGAATCGATCGCACTGATACTGTCGTATCCGGCATTTATAAAGGCTGCGTTTACGGGCGCCAGGATCGTATAGCTGCCGGTCAGGAGCGTTGAGTCATAGAGGTTGGTGATCGCCATGGCTGCGGCAAAGAAGGTAAGTGTGGTATCGGATTGAAGAAGGGTGGGGAGCGAATCCGCGGCCGCCGGCACCAGTGAAGTCAGGTAATAGACGGATGCCTTCCCAACGCTTAAGGGCGTGCTTACGGCCGTCGCGGAGGCATTCAGCAGGAGAAACCCGGAAGTGGTATCCTTCTCGATGTACAACGGCGTGCCCAGTTCGGTCGCAAAGGCGGTGTACCCGCTGTCGGGGCTGATCAAAGGCGACAGAACATAGTCGTACCGCAGCATCTGGTCAAGGATATACGAAGGGGTGGAATCGATCGCAGCGGGTGTATAGCCGGCCTGCTCGAGGACCGCATTGGTGGGGATCAGCAAGCTTGCGGTGGTGTCCTTCAGGAGCCCGACATCATTGGCGTCGATAAGCATTTCGTGGAATAGCGTCAGACTGGTATCGGAGTTGACCAGGGTCTGCAGCGGCGTGATGGGGATCGGTTTGGGCGGCGGCGCCTTCTTACACGACAGGAACCCCACAATGAAAAGGCCGCCCAGGGTCCAAATCCATGTCCAAACGCGTTTTTGCATAGCTACAATTTCTCGTAAAGCGCTCTCAGCCGCTCGCGGGTCATCTTCTTCTCCCAATCCTTTCCAAGCGCATTCTCCCATAACGGCTTCATGACTAAAGAAACGTCAATCATCGCGTCGAATTGTTCATCCGTCAGCCCTTTTGTAGTATGTTGCGGGATATCTATCTTGTTCTTTTCCACCATCTTCTTAAACTCAGCTACCCCTTCCGGATAGAACTCCTCCAGCTTGTCGAAAACGATACAATTTCCGATCCCGTGCTTGGTCCCTAACAAGTAAGACAGCCCGTAACTGACCGCATGCGCCACCCCGACCTGGGAATAGGCAATACTCATTCCTCCCGCATAGGAAGCCATCATCAGCTTGTCGTCGCTATCGGCATCCCAGCCCTGCTTTTTGACATAGACCTCCCGGCAAAGCTGCAACGCCTTTTCGCCGTAGGATTTGCTAAACTCATTGAGATAAGTCCCCTGCAAACTTTCAATACAATGGATATAACAATCCATTCCGGTATAGAACCGTTGGTTAACCGGCGCATCGGCCGTGAGCTCCGGGTCCAGCACGATCTGATCGAAAGGGGTATAGTCCGAGTTCATGCCGAGCTTCTTGGCGGGCCCGGTCAGCACCGTGGTCCTCGAGACTTCTGCCCCCGTCCCGCTTAAGGTCGGGATCCCCACCTTGTACACTCCCGGCTGCTTTACCAGGTCCCAGCCCTGATAGTCCGCCGACGAGCCCGGATTGGTCATCATCAGTGAAACCGCCTTGGCGAGATCCATTGCCGATCCGCCCCCGATACCGATGATCCCGCTGACTTTTCCGAATTCCTGCTTAAGGTCACGCGCAAGCTGATCTACGTAGGATGTTTTGGGCTCATAGTTAACATCCACGAATACGATCTTGTCGCGTCCTTTAAGGGGGATCCGCTGGGACAGGGACTTGTTTTCAAAAAAATGATCCACGAGGAAGACCATCGGAGCGTCTCCTTGCCGGCGGGGGGTTAGAATTTCATCCAGTTGATTAAAACTGCCACGGCCGTAGATGACATAGCCTACCAATTTGAAGTTCCGGAACGCCATTTCATATTGATTTGAGCGGCAAATTTACGGGAATTTCACCCGATCGTCGAAGTCGGCCAGCCGCGGGTACCTCTTTCCCCAGCTATTGAAGTCGGCCAGCCCGGGGTCCTCTTTCCCAACTATTTCCAGTTTGTCTATGCAAATTGAAATTCTATTCTCCCGCGACCAGGGCCGCGGCCCCGAACACGCCTGCACTATCCCCCAGCGAAGGCTTCAGCAAGGGCACCTCCACCCTATTATTGAAAATAAATTTTCTCAACTCCACCAACCCGAGCGTGTATAACGCATCAATATTCCCGACACCCCCACCTACCACGATAACATCGGGGTCAACCAAATTCGTAACCACCGAAATCCCCTTTCCGAAGAAATGACAAAGTCGCTCGATCGTCCGCGTGGCGGCCGAATATGGTCCGGCCCGCTCAGATCCGGCGCCATCCGGCCCCGCCGTATACAGGTCCACAATCTCTTTCAGTGAAAGCGCCTGCCCGGTAAGCCCCTGATAATACCGTTCTGTTGCCGGCCCGGAGATGACCGTCTCCACACACCCGGTCTTTCCGCAATAACAAGTCCCGCCGGTCTCGTCCAGGAAATTATGACCCCATTCGCC
>DATMLR010000257.1:0-11691 GCA_035570015.1 Puia sp. | reverse complement strand
CTGCATGGCCGCGTTGTCGACAAAGAGGAAGTCGACTTTGACATCGGGGAAACTTCCGGCGATGTCCTGCACAACCTTGCGCCAGAGGCGAGAGGTCTCGAGGACGTTGGCTTTGTCGACGAGGGTCAGCTTCTTGCGGCGCTGCTGCGCCTGGCGGAACGCCAGGTGGGCAATGCGTTCGATCTCCTCGCGGGAGTAGACGCATTCGTCGGAGGCCTGTGTGCCTTCGGCGTTGAGCTCTTTTTTACCAAAGTAGATGCCGCCGGTCAGCTCGCGGAAGATGATGAAATCCACGTTCTCGAGGATTTTTGCTTTCAGCGGTGAAAGATGCTGCAGGGCGGGGTAGGTAGCGACCGGGCGGATATTGGCAAACAGCTGCAGGGATTTGCGGAGTTTCAGCAATCCTTGTTCCGGTCGGACCTTTGCGGTCGGGTCGTTATCGTATTTGGGATGGCCGATGGCGCCGAACAGGATAGCATCGCTGTTGAGGGCGGCTTCGATGGTCTCGTCAGGCAAGGGGGTGCCGGTCTTGTCGATGGCGTCGGCGCCCATCAGGCAATATTTATAGGTGAATTCATGATTTCCTTGTTGCGCCACAGCATTCAGAACTTTGATTGCCTGGCGGGTTACCTCAGGGCCGATGCCGTCGCCTTCGATGACTACAATGTTTTTTTTCATATCAGGGGTTTAGAGAATTTGTTTTTCAAATTGTTCGATCTCGCCGCGAATGCTCAGCAGGTAGTCGATATCGTCGTAGCCGTTGAGCAGGCAGGTCTTCTTATAGTTGTTGATCTCGAATGTTTCTGATTCGCCGGTTGGAAGGCTGATGGTCTGAGTTTCCAGGTCGACGGCGATCCGGGTAGACGGATCTTTGCGGATGGCGGCGAAGATCTTCTGAAGAAATTCTTCGGTGACGGTCACAGGGAGAAGGAAGTTGTTCAGGGCGTTGTTCTTAAAGATGTCGGCGAAGAAGCTGCTGACGACGACGTCGAAGCCGGCGTCTTTGATCGCCCAGGCAGCGTGCTCGCGGCTTGAGCCGCAGCCAAAGTTCTTCCCGGCTACGAGGATCTTGCCGCTATAGGTAGGGTCGTTCAGCACAAAGTCTTTCTTAGGCGTGTTATCGCTATTATAGCGCCAGTCCCGGAAGAGGTTATCGCCAAAGCCGTCGCGGCTGGTTGCTTTGAGGAAGCGGGCCGGGATGATCTGGTCGGTGTCGATGTTCTCCAGTTGGATCGGAACCGCGGAGGAATTTATTTTATTGATGGCTTTGGACATGCGTTTGGGTGTTAGATGAATTCGCGGATATCCGATACTTCGCCGGTGATCGCGGCCGCGGCTGCGGTAAGGGGGCTGGCGAGCAGGGTGCGGGCGTTGGGCCCCTGACGTCCTTCGAAGTTGCGGTTGGAAGTTGAAATGCAATATTTGCCGGCCGGGATCTTGTCTTCGTTCATCCCCAGGCAAGCGCTGCAGCCCGGCTGACGGAGGAGGAATCCTGCGGCTTCGAAGATCTTGTCGATGCCTTCTTTGATGGCTTGCTGCTCAACCTGTTTGGAGCCGGGGACGATCCATACTTCAACATTGTCCGCTTTCTTCCGGCCTTTAACGAAAGAGGCTACTTCGCGCAGGTCTTCGATCCGGGAGTTGGTGCAGCTGCCGATGAAGACGTAGTCGACTTTTTTTCCCCGGATGGCCGTATCTGCCTGCAGACCCATATAGGCGAGTGATTTGGGGTCGGCGTTAGCAGGGATCCTGCCGGTGATGCCGATCCCCATACCCGGGTTGGTGCCATAGGTGATCATTGGTTCGATATCGGCGGCGTCGATGTAGATTTCCTTGTCGAATGCGGCGGCTTCGTCGGAATGCAAGGTTCTCCAGTAAGCCAGTTTATTATCCCATTCCGGGCCCTGAGGGGCGAATGGGCGGCCTTTGAGATAGTTGAAAGTAGTTTCGTCGGGAGCGATCATTCCGCCGCGGGCGCCCATCTCGATGCTCATGTTACAGATGGTCATCCGGGCTTCCATCGATAGGCTGCGGATGGCGGTGCCGGCGTATTCAACGAAATAGCCCGTGGCGCCGCTGGATGAGATCTGAGCGATAATATAAAGGATGATGTCTTTGGAGACAACGCCTTTGGTAAGGACGCCATCCACGTTGATGCGCATTAGCTTCGGCTTGCTCTGCAGCACGCATTGGGTGGCCATAACCATTTCTACCTCCGACGTGCCGATGCCGAAAGCGATTGCACCAAAGGCGCCGTGCGTGGACGTGTGGCTGTCGCCGCAGACGATGGTCATACCGGGCTGGGTCACGCCGAGCTCCGGACCTATGACATGTACGATCCCCTGGTAAGGGTGACCGAGGCCGTACAGTTCGACGTGGTGGTTTTTGCAGTTGTCGATCAGCTGCTGGACTTGAATGCGGGAAAGCTCTTCTTTAATGGGCAAGTGCTGGTCGATGGTGGGCACGTTGTGATCTGCGGTGGCAATGATCTGATGCGGCCGGAACACTTCCACGCCACGCCGCTCAAGACCCTTGAATGCCTGGGGGCTGGTGACTTCGTGGATAAAGTGGCGGTCAATATAGAGCACAGACGGGCCCCCTTCGATCGTCCGGACGACGTGGTGGTCCCAAATCTTTTCAAATAATGTTTTTGGCATTGCGGTTTTATGAATTTAAGAAGGAATGGCCGTCCCGGTGTAGGCATGCGCCAGCCGGTGCAGGTCTTCCTCTATGACTTCTTTTTTGGTGTCGGCAACCTGGAGGAACCGTTGGTAGATCGTGTCGATATCGTTCCTGTTGAACGTGTAGCCGATCTTCTGGAGACGAAAAGCGAGTGCGCTGCGGCCGCTGCGCGCAGTGAGTACGATCTTGGAACCATCGGCGCCGACTTCATCCGGGCTGATGATCTCATACGTGCTCGCATCTTTGAGGAAGCCGTCCTGATGGATCCCGGAGGAGTGGGAGAAGGCGTTGGCGCCGACGATGGCTTTGTTGGGTTGAACGGGCATGCGCATGGTATCCGACACGATGCGACTGATCGGGTTCAGTTCTGCCGTCCTGATGTCGGTATAGAATCCAAGGTGTTTGTGCTGGCGGATGACCATGACGACCTCTTCGAGTGACGTGTTACCGGCGCGTTCGCCCAATCCGTTGATGGTACATTCGATCTGGCGGGCGCCGCTGCGGATGCCGGAGATGGAATTAGCGGTCGCGAGGCCCAGGTCGTTGTGGCAATGGCAGGACAGGATCGCCTTGTCGATGTTGGGAACGTGGTTGACGAGATACGCCATCTTGTCGCCGTACTGGTCGGGAAGGCAGTACCCGGTGGTATCGGGAATATTTACTACCGTTGCGCCCGCTGCGATTACCGCTTCTACGACGCGGGCGAGGTATTCGTTATCTGTTCGTCCGGCGTCTTCGGCATAGAATTCGACGTCATCGACCAGGTTACGGGCCCATTTAACCGCTTGTACGGCCCGGCTCAGGATCTCTTCGCGGGTGGCGTTGAATTTGGCCCGGATGTGCGAGTCCGAGGTGCCGATACCGGTATGGATACGCGGCTTACGGGCGTGCCGGAGGGCGGCTCCGGCGACTTCGATATCTTTTTGTACCGCGCGGCTAAGACCGCAGACGGTAGCGTTCTTGACGATGCGGGATATTTCTTCGACGGAATGGAAATCGCCGGGGCTGGACACCGGGAACCCTGCTTCGATGATGTCAACGCCAAGGGCCTCCAACTGGAGGGCCAGCTCGAGCTTTTCGTTGGTATTGAGCTTGCAGCCGGGGACTTGTTCGCCGTCACGAAGCGTGGTGTCGAAAATGAAAATTTTTTGGTCAGCCATATCGTTTTTTATTGTGCAGGAAATTCGCCTTCACAGAAATTAGCGAATTTCCTGCAAGTCGCTAATGTCTGACCATAGGTCCGGTTGGTGAACTTCGGCTCTGCCACTGGCAGACCCTCGTTCGCAACCTTCGCTACGCTAGGTTGTGGCCAACTTAGGATTTTTCGGGATCCGGTACTAGAGGTAGATTAGCACAAATTAGCTAGGTTTGTTATGGTATTGAAATCATAATTGGGATGGTTCTACAGCCCTTAATCCGGGTGAATTGGCCTGAAACCCAGTACTGTAAAGGATTTTAACACCGGAAATTACGATGCCCAACCGATCATCAGACGCTCTTTTTCAACTGATCAAATCTCTGGAGAAGTCGGAGAAGCGGAATTTTAAGCTCTATATTACCCGTAATTCATCCAGTCTGGACCTGAAAAGCATCCAGTTGTTCGATGCGATGGACAAGATGGATGAGTACGATGAAGTGCAATTGTTAAATAAAAACAAAAATATTCGCAAGGCGCAGCTTTCAAACGCCAAGGCGCACCTGTACCGCGAGATCCTGTCGAGCCTGCGACTCATCAGGCATGACGACAACATTGATATTCAACTACATGAGCAGCTGGATTATGCCAGGATCCTCTATAACAAAGGCTTATATCTGCAAAGCCTGAGGACACTGGAGCGGATCAAGGAGAGTGCGCGGGAGCATCACCAGGACACCTTCCTGCTGGAGGTGCTTTTCTTCGAGAAAACGATCGAGTCGCTGCATATCACCCGAAGTATGCAAGACCGCGCTGACCAGCTTGCGGGAGAGCTGGACGGGGTCAATGACCGGGTAAGGTTGATCAGCCAGTTATCCAATCTGGCACTGCAGCTATACAGCTGGTATATCCGGCATGGGGTTGCGCGGAATGAGAAGGATGAGGCGGCGGTGCAGGAATTCTTCGAGGCGACGATGCCCGTGGACTTGTCGTCCTGCGTCGGGTTCTATGAGAAGCTATATCTATACCAATGTTACGTCTGGTATGGTTTTATCCGGCAGGACTTCCTGCTGTATTACCGCTATACGCAAAAATGGGTGGATCTGTTCGAGCGGGAGCCGTTCATGCTTGCTGTTGAGACGTCGCAGTATATTAAAGGCATGCATAATCTGCTGGGGGCGCATTTCGACCTGCTGAACGATCAGAAATTCCGGGAGACGCTACGGCAATTTGAGGATTTCTCGAATTCCGACCTGGTGAAGAATAGCGTGAACAATCGGATACAGACGTTCGTGTATCTATACATTTCCAAACTGAATCAGCATTTTATAGACGGTACTTTTACGGAAGGGCTGTCGCTTGTGCCGTATATCGAGGAGAAACTGGCGCAGTACTGGATCTATCTGGACCGCCATCGGATCCTGGTCTTCTATTACAAGATCGCCTGTCTATATTTCGGCAGCGGAGATTATGAGAAGACGATCGATTACCTGAATAAGATCATCAACTGGAAGGTAGATCTTCGGACGGACCTGCAGTGTTATTCGCGGCTGCTGCACCTTATCGCGCATTATGAGCTGGGAAATGTCGATCTGCTGGAGTATCTGACAAAGTCGGTCTATCGGTTCATGGCGAAGATGGAGAGTTTAAGCCTGGTGGAGGAGGAGATTTTCAAATTCCTGCGGAAGGCGTTCCAGGTGACGACGGCAAGGCTGAAACCGGAGTTCGGCAAGCTGCTGGAGAAGTTGAAGACGTATGAGAAGAGCAGGTTTGAAACAAGGGCGTTCATGTACCTGGATATCATATCCTGGCTGGAGAGTAAGATTGCGGGAGTGCCGGTGCAGGATGTGATCCGGGAGAAGTATTTAAATGGGACGAGGAGGGGGTGAAGTTTTTCCGTTATTGTTATTTATGGTTTGTAAATTTGGGTAACTAAATTGCTTGACTGGCAGGAGAGGAGGGGGATATGGATATATCGGAAGTAAACAGTGGTCTTGAAGAGATGGCTTTGCCGGCGGACCAGAAAAGAGCGATGTTAAAATTGATAGATGTCAAAATCAATAATGACATGAAAGAAGTAATTGCGAAAATAGACCAGGTGGAAAAGCAACTGGAAATCAAAATTCAAGCGGTCCATGACAAGCTGAGTAATGAGATCAAGACGGTGTATTGGGTCATTGGCATTGCCATGGCGGTTATTTTGTTCGTGGTGGCGAGGAAATAGCAATTCTATGGAATTCAATTAGATATGATGATTATCATCCCGCGAATAGGCGGCTAGGTTGGTGGTTACGGCCGCGCGGGGCGAGGGCCGCCACAATTAAATTTTTTTCCAATAAAATTCGTACCTTTGCCCTCCTTGATTTGGTCCCTAAAGCATACATGAGTTTTAATTGTAGCTCCCCTGGCGCAAGCGAGGTGGGGTAACTTTTTGATATGTAATGGATTAGAGCAAGACAAAAACAGCATATTGCAATATGGCTATTAAAAAAGAAAATCGTCCCAGAGCCACTTTTTCAAAAATCACTATCGGTCTAGCATCACCTGACAGCATCCTGGAAAGGAGCTATGGGGAGGTATTGAAGCCCGAGACCATCAACTATCGTACGTACAAGCCGGAAAGGGATGGCTTGTTCTGCGAGCGGATTTTCGGTCCGGTGAAGGATTATGAGTGTGCCTGCGGAAAGTACAAGCGGATCCGGTATAAAGGGATCGTCTGTGACCGTTGCGGAGTGGAAGTAACGGAGAAGAAGGTACGCCGTGAGCGGATGGGCCACATCAAGCTGGTGGTTCCGGTCGTTCACATCTGGTATTTCAAATCTTTACCCAATAAGATCGGCTATCTGCTGGGGATGAGCTCCAAGAAGCTGGAAAGCATAATTTATTATGAAAGATATGTAGTCATTCAGCCCGGTATTCGGGCGGACAAAGCTCAGAACTACGGGGATCTGTTGACGGAAGAAGAATATCTGGAGATCCTGGACAGTCTGCCGAAGGACAACCAGTATCTGCCGGATGATGATGCGAACAAGTTCATTGCCAAGATGGGCGCAGAAGCGGTCCATGACCTTCTGGAGCGGATCGAGCTGGACCAGTTGTCGTTCGATCTGCGAAATGCCGCGGCGAACGAGACATCCCAGCAGCGTAAGGCAGATGCGCTGAAGCGGCTTAGCGTCGTGGAAGCGTTCCGTGACGCCAATTCCCGGATTACGAACCGTCCTGAATGGATGGTGATGCAGTACATTCCGGTTATTCCGCCGGAATTGCGTCCCCTGGTTCCGCTGGATGGGGGGCGATTCGCTTCTTCAGATTTGAACGATCTGTATCGTCGGGTAATTATTCGAAATAACCGGTTGAAGCGTCTCCTGGAGATCAAGGCTCCCGAAGTCATTCTCCGCAACGAAAAGCGAATGTTGCAGGAAGCGATCGATTCGCTGTTTGACAACAGCCGGAAATCGAACGCTGTGAAGGCGGAAGGCGGAAGGGCTTTGAAGTCCCTGAGTGATGTACTGAAGGGCAAGCAAGGCCGGTTCCGGCAGAACCTGCTCGGTAAGCGTGTGGACTATTCCGGTCGTTCGGTCATTGTGGTAGGTCCGGAGCTGAAGCTACATGAGTGCGGGCTCCCGAAGGATATGGCGGCGGAGCTTTTCAAGCCCTTTATCATCCGTAAGCTCATCGAGCGGGGGATCGTCAAGACGGTCAAGAGTGCCCGCAAGCTGGTTGACAAGAAGGAAGCTATTGTATGGGATATCCTCGAAAATATCTTAAAGGGACATCCGGTGATGCTGAACCGGGCCCCGACATTGCACCGGCTGTCTATCCAAGCCTTCCAGCCCAAGCTGATCGAAGGTAAGGCCATACAGCTGCACCCGCTGGTCTGTACAGCGTTCAACGCTGACTTTGACGGTGACCAGATGGCGGTTCACGTGCCACTGAGCAGCGCCGCTATCCTGGAAGCACAGCTGCTGATGCTATCTTCGCATAATATCCTGAACCCGCAGAACGGAACGCCGATCACGCTGCCTTCCCAGGACATGGTGTTGGGGCTTTACTATATTACCAAGGGTAAGAAGTCTACGCCTGCCGAGAAGGTGAAGGGGGAAGGGAAGATCTTCTACAGCGCCGAAGAAGTCATTATCGCCTATAATGAAGGTCAGCTCGACCTGCATGCTTATATCAAGGTAAAGACAATGGTCCGGAATCTTGTCACGGAAACATTGGAGAACAAGCTGCTGGAAACGACCGTGGGCCGGGTGTTGTTCAATCAGAACGTGCCTCACGAGGTTGGTTTTGTGAACGCGCTGCTGACGAAAAAGTCATTACGGGAGATCATCGGGAATATCATCAAGTGGACGAATATCCCGAAAACCGTGAAGTTCCTGGACGATATCAAGACGCTCGGGTTCCGGATGGCGTTCCGCGGCGGGCTGTCCTTTAATATCAATGACCTGATCATTCCCGATACAAAAGAGGAATTGCTGGACAATGCGAAAGTAGAGGTAGAAGAGGTATGGGAAAACTATAACATGGGTCTGATCACCAACAACGAGCGATACAACCAGATCGTAGATATCTGGTCGCGTGTCGATACCCGGATCACGGAGAGCCTCATCGTGGAGCTGGCCAATGACAAGCAGGGATTCAACTCGGTGTATATGATGCTGGACTCCGGCGCCCGGGGCAGCAAGCAGCAAATCAAGCAGCTGGCCGGTATCAGGGGGTTGATGGCCAAGCCGAGGAAGTCGGGCTCAACGGGCAGTGAGATCATTGAAAACCCGATCCTGTCCAACTTCAAGGGCGGTCTGAACGTATTGGATTACTTTATTTCGACCCACGGTGCGCGGAAAGGTCTGGCCGATACGGCGCTGAAGACGGCCGATGCGGGATATCTGACCCGTCGTCTTGTCGACGTTTCGCAGGACGTGGTGATAACGGAAGAAGATTGCGGCACGCTGCGGGGTATTGCCACTACAGCGTTGAAGGACAATGAGGATATAGTAGAACCTTTATATGACCGGATCATGGGACGTACTTCCTTACACGATGTATATGATCCCGCATCCGATAAGCTGATCATCGCCGCCGGCGAGCAGATCACGGAAGAGATCGGCAAGGCTATCGAGGATGTTGGCATCGAAACCGTGGAGATCCGCTCGGTATTGACCTGCGAAAGTAAACGCGGGGTTTGCGTCAAATGTTATGGCAAGAACCTGGCGACAGGCTATACGACCCAGAAGGGGGATGCGGTAGGCATCATCGCCGCCCAGTCCATCGGTGAGCCTGGTACCCAGCTGACCTTGCGTACGTTCCACGTAGGTGGTGTGGCCGGCAGCGCTTCGGTTGAATCTGCAATGTTGGCTAAGTTCGAGGGCACGGTCCAGTTCGACGGCCTTCGCACAGTATTAACAGAGACCAACGACGGCGGAAAGCAACCAATCGTCATCGGCCGTACCGGTGAGGTGCGGATCATGGATGTGAAAAATGACCGGCTGCTGATCACTAATAACGTTCCTTATGGGGCTACGCTGGTGGTGAAAGACGGCCAGAAAGTAGCGAAGGGAGAGGTGATCTGTACCTGGGACCCCTTCAACAATGTCGTGATCTCTGAAATTGCAGGTTCGGTGAAGTTCGATGCGGTAATTGAAGGGATTACCTACCGGGAAGAGGCCGATGAGCAGACTGGTCACCGCGAGAAGGTGGTTATCGAAACGAAGGATAAGACCAAGATCCCGAGCATCAATATCGAAGGGAATAAGGAAGCGAAGAGCTATAACCTGCCGGTGGGTTCGCATATCATTATTGAAGAAGCCGAAGAGGTAAGAGCAGGCCAGGTTATTGTGAAGATCCCCCGGGTACTTGGCAAGTTACGGGATATCACGGGTGGTCTGCCGCGGGTAACGGAGCTGTTCGAAGCGCGTAATCCGGGCAACCCGGCGATTGTGAGCGAGATTGACGGGGTGGTCGCCTTCGGGAACATCAAGCGGGGTAATCGTGAAATCATTGTCGAAGCGAAGGATGGTGTCGTAAAGAAATACCTGGTCCCGCTGACCCGGCAGATCCTGGCGCAGGACGGGGACTTTGTCAAGGCTGGGGCGCAGTTGTCGGACGGTCAGGTCGCGCCTGCGGATATCCTGTCCATCAAGGGCCCGTTTGCGGTGCAGGAATATGTGGTCAATGAGATCCAGGAAGTATACCGGCTGCAGGGTGTGAAGATCAATGACAAGCATATCGAGGTGATCGTTCGCCAGATGATGCGCAAGCTGACGATCGTCGATCCGGGTGATACCCGGTTCCTTTAAGAGGATACGGTGGATAAATTTGAGTTCCTGGAGGAGAACGACTGGATCTTCGATAAGAAAGTCGTTACCGATCCGGGTGAATCGACCAAGCTGAAGGCCGGTCAGATTGTGAGCCTGCGCGAAGTCAGGGAAGAGAATTCGATCCTTCGCCGGAATGACAAGAAGTTGGCGGAATTCAAAGATGCAAAGGCTGCTACTTCGGCGCCGCTGCTGCTGGGGATTACGAAGGCTTCGCTGGGTACGCAAAGCTGGATTTCGGCCGCGTCCTTCCAGGAAACGACCAAGGTACTGTCTTCTGCCGCTATCCAGGGCAAGAGCGACGATATGCTTGGGCTGAAGGAGAATGTGATCACGGGTCATCCCATCCCGGCTGGTACGGGGCTGCGCGACTTCGAGAACATGATCGTTGGGTCTAAGGAAGAATATGAGTTGCTGCAGACGACCCGGGAAGCGATGCAATTTGATGATGAGGAATAGGTTAGTAGGTTGCGGGCGGATAATAGATTGTTAAAAAAGATGAAAGTAGGGGGTGCGTAACCTCCTACTTTTTTATATTCGCGGATAATATGAAGCATATTTCTACTTTAATTAGCGTGGCTGCGCTGGCGTTGGTTGGCGTTATTTTTTGGGCGCAGAACCGCGAGATCGCGCAACTGAAGAAGCGGGTCGATGGG
This sequence comes from Puia sp., assembly GCA_035570015.1. Lineage (GTDB taxonomy): Bacteria > Bacteroidota > Bacteroidia > Chitinophagales > Chitinophagaceae > Puia. Next base: position 901 of record DATMLR010000257.1, on the reverse strand, counting down.
CCGAAGCAGGCTGCGGTTGCCGGCGGCGGGGGAATGACCTTTAAGATTGCATATTTCGACCTCGATACCTTGCAGGTGAAATATGAATTCATGAAAGATGTAAAGAACCAGGCCATTGACCGGGAAAATACGATGAACCAGGACCTGGCCAGCCTGGACCGAAAAAACCAGCAGCAGATCGAGCAATGGAGACAAAAGGGCAATGCCATGACGCAGGCGGAAGCGGAGGAGGCGAACCAGAAATATCAGAATATGCAGCAGGAGTTCGCCACTCATAAGCAGGAATTGGAGCAGAAGCTATATAAATTCGAGGAGGACAAGCGGAATGAGATCCGAAAGAAGATTGAGGATTTCATCAAAGAATACAACAGGGGCAAGAATTTCGCTTATATTATCGCGTACGACAACGCCAATTCGATCATCTACAACAAGGATACCCTCTACAATATCACCAATGACCTGGTGGATGGGTTGAATGCCGACTATAAGAAGCCCAAATAGGGGTTGGGGTTTTGGGGTTTTTCCGTTATCAGAGCCGCTGGAAGCGGCTCGACCGAAGGTCAGACATTAGCGGGTACATGAAAAGGGCTATTTTTTCTTTAAGCACTTTTCATGTACTTTTATTTTTATGGCAGAAACAACCAAAACTACGGCCCATTTCAGGCCCACGCTTGGCTTGCTGGATGGCACCATGATCGTGGCCGGATCGATGATCGGTTCCGGGATTTTCATTGTCAGTTCTACGATAACCCAACTCACGGGAAGCGCCGGCTGGCTGATCTTTGTCTGGGTGATCACGGGTTTCATGACGATCTCGGCGGCGGTCAGCTATGGCGAGCTCAGCGGGATGTACCCCAAAGCAGGCGGCCAGTATATCTATCTAAAGGAAGCATATAATCCG
>DATMLR010000256.1:0-6256 GCA_035570015.1 Puia sp. | reverse complement strand
AAAATTAAAATGATTAAACTGAGAAGGCAAAGCGATACTAACTAAAATGCGAGGCAAATAATTAATGATTACTGCTGCGAACTCAAATTACCCAACAAAGATACAATAAGTTCTCGAATTTCCAAATGCTCGTGTACAATTTACAGTAGGGCCTATTTTTAAATATTATTTCTTATTTTCATGTCTTCAAGCCGGCGGGAACCGGACATTAATGCAACTCTATAGCCCCGTATGAACCCTCATTCCTTTCTCGAGCCCCATTCAAGGGCGATTCGTGTCTGGCACTGGACGTTCGTGCTTTTCATCTCCGCAACTATTTCGGTCGTCCTGCTGGCCTCCACCATCTTCCGCACCCGAAATACCTTCCTCCTCGTTCAACAGCAGCTGGGGGAGAAAGGGATATCGACTACTCCCGACCAGGCCAGGGCGGTCGCCCATGGATTCAACGACCTGCTGTGGGACCTTCACCGCTGGATCGGCTATGGGCTCTGTATTCTGCTGGTCAGCCGCTGGCTGATCGAACTCGGCCAGCCAAGGGACGAGCGTTTGCAGATCCGCCTGCAAAAAGCCCGGGTGTTCCGGTCAGTCATTCCGATCGAGATGATCCAACGCCGGCAGTATGTCAATGTCAAAGCCACGTATCTCTTCTTCTATACCATTGTCGGTGTGATGGCCATTACCGGGCTCATCCTGGCGTTTGATGATATCCGGCAGTTGGAGGATATCCGTCCGCTGGCCAGGGAACTGCATAACCTGCTGCAATACGTTATCTACGCGTTTATCGGTATTCACTTGATCAACGTGATCCGCGCCGACCTGGGTCACCACAAGGGTATCGTCTCGGGGATGATCCACGGCAAGAAGCTCGGTTAGCCGAAACCGAGAAATTTGTTGTATCTTCCGTGAAACTCTACCAGCCAGATGAAACGCCTGCTGCTTGTTCTCGGCGTCCTACTTCTCTTTGCCACCGAAATCTTTCGCGTCTATTTCATCATGCCATTTCCCGGAAGCCAGCACCGCAACACCATCGACCTGGCCTACTTTATCGACCGCAACCGGCTTTGGCTGCGGATCGCCGGATTTGTCCTGGTCGGATATGCCTTGTTGATCCACCCAGCCAAACGCCGCAATCCCTATGATACGCCCCGCCGGAAGAGCAGCTGGCCGGCGATCGGTCTCTTCATCGTTGCCATGTTGTATGCGGTAGTGTTCTATTTCTTCAACTATCGGTTCGAAGCCGACAAGATGTTCCATCAGCCGCAGCAGCTCACTCTCGCCGACAGTGCAGCCAACCAGATCCCGTCGAATCGTCTCGTGATCGGTCTTGTCGTTAACAACCAGGCCAAAGCCTATCCCATCCAGCTCATCGGCTATCACCACCAGGTCAGGGATACGCTGGGCAGCACCCCGGTCATGGTCACCTATTGCACCGTCTGCCGGACCGGCCGCGTCTATGTTCCTCTAGTCCGTGGCCGGGCAGAGGAATTCCGGCTCGTCGGGATGGACCATTTCAACGCCATGTTCGAAGACGCAACGACCAAAAGCTGGTGGCAGCAGGCCACGGGCGTCGCCGTCGCGGGTCCGCTCAAAGGGGAGCGGCTCGCCGAACTGCCGTCGGGACAATACACCTTGGGAGAATGGCTGCGCCTGCATCCTGGTTCGCGGATCATGCAGCCCGATCCTGCCGACACCGCCCATTATTCCAACCTGGGAGATTATGACGATGGTACGATCAAGGGTTCGCTTGAGCACCGGGATTCGGCGTCATGGAAACCCAAGTCCTGGGTTGTCGGTGTACTTGCCGGAAATAATGCAAAGGCTTACGATTGGAGTTCGCTAAATCCTTATCATCCCATCAACGATACAATTGGTAACATCCCAGTCCTGGTCTATCTGCCGGATAGTTCGAATTTCCATGTTTGGAGCCGCGTTATCAATGGAAAAGCGCTTAGTTTCAAGCCGACATACCGCGAGATATTTTTCCAGGGTCTCCTCGACTCGACCACCAATTCGTTCTGGACAAGGGAAGGCCTTTGCATCGACGGCCCCCTCAAGGGGCAGCAGCTCCAGCCCCTCCAATCTTACCAGGAGTTCTGGCATTCGTGGAGCCATTTTCATCCGACGACCACGCAATATAATCCGTGATCGTTCGGCGCGGCGACCGACCCTACCACGCCATCGGTTTATCCGGCCCTACCGCCACCGCGATCTTCGAATCCGCCGTCCCATAGTACAATAACCAGCGCCCCTTGAAGTCTGCCAGCCCCTCCAGGAAGCAAACCTGCCCCACCTGTCCCGTGATCTCATACGGCTTGTCGGGGCGGATGAAATTGTGATCCAGCCGCCGCAACACTTTTGTCGGATCGTTTTTATCCAACAAAACCTGCCCGCCCCCATACATACCTTCCGGGAGGGTGGTGTCGCCATCGCTTCGCTGGTTCATTCCATTATAGATTAAGAGAATGCCCTCTTTCGTAACCATCGCCGGCGGTCCGGATTCCACCAGTTTGCTGTCCCAATGTCCCGATCGCGGCGCTACGACGACTTTCAATGCCGCCTCCGGCCCGGATACCACGGGTGTCCAATGGATCAGGTCGTCGGAGGTTGCTGCCCAAATGTTCATATCTCCCCAATACATCCAATATTTTCCGTTGATCTTTGTCGCCACGACCTTGCTGCCAAGATAACGCGAAACAATCGAACCCGATTTCGACCAAGCCCGGCTATACCTGCCGTTATACGCGTCGGCGAACGCACTCCCATGTTTGATCCAATGCACGAGGTCCGATGACGTCGCGACCAGCAGCCGCGCCGTCCGGCCGTCAAAGGCGGTATAGGTCATATAATAAGTGCCCCGCTCATCCTGCACTACCCGCGGGTCCTCGCAGCCGCCCTCCCACTCGAGTATCTTCTGCTTATCTTCTGCCGGATAGAGTACCGGCACAGGCCGCCTGACGAAGTGATACCCGTCTTCAGAGACCGCCAGCCCGATCCGCGATGTCCCCGCCGGCCTGCCGATCTTGTCCTGCGCCCGATACAACATATATAATTTTCCTTTTCGCACTACGATCGCGGGATTGAATACATCCTTTTCCTCCCATTTCACCGTTCCGCGCCGCAAGGGATCGAGGAAGAGAGCGCCCGACGGGCCTGCGACAGGATTGACACTATCCACTTTCGTGAACGGCGCCAACGCCCAGTCCCCCGTCGAATCAGACGCTGCAACCGGAGGTTCAGAAGCAGTGGCCGCGGGTGCAGCCGGAGCGGGCTGCTTCGCCCTGCAGCTTGCGACAACCAGGAGAAGGAGCAGGAACTTTTTCATTTAGTTTGTCAATTTTAGCAGGATTACTGCATGCCGCGCAATCGTCCCGTGATAATTCGACGCGGTCGTCCCTTGCATCTCGCCCTTCCAAACATCCTTTATGTGATGGTTCGGCCCGATCGACAAGTCTTTCCATGACACATCCAGCTTTTTTTCCTGATCGCCACGGTTGAAGAGACAGACGGCGGTATCGCCGCCCCGGAGGGGCTTCACGAAGATCTCCAGGTCCTGGTTGTAGCCGGCGCGGTAACCTTGCTGCCCCAGCGGGTCCTGGTCGATCGCGATCACATCCTTGCTGGTGAGAATATGTTGCGTCTCCGGCGACATGTGTCGCAGGTCGTTGCCGGCCATCAGCGGTGCGGCCAGCATGCACCACAAGGTAAAATGTGATTTTTCTTCTTCTGTCGTCAATGCCCCGTTCCCCACTTCGAGCATATCGGGGTCGTTCCAATGTCCTGGCCCCGCATATTTCTCCAGGCCGTTCTGCAGATCGAGGTTGCCGATCACGCTCCCGCCATAGGCGCTGCCATTACCGGCGTCCATGAAGTTCCAGGTGTTCCCTATATCCCCGCAGGACCGCCACAGATGCCCGATATCCTTCGCCCAGGTCCAGGGTTTGTTTGACCCCCATTCGCAAAGACTGAAGACGATCGGCCTGCCCGCTTTATATAAGGCATCCCGCATGAGCGTATACGATGCCGGGGCGTTTTGTGTCCCGGCATTACACCAGTCTTCCTTCAGATAATCCACGCCCCAGGCCGCATACTGCCGGGCGTCCTGCCATTCGTATCCTTCGCTCGCCGTGCGCCCTGCACAGGTATTCCGGCCGGCGCAGGTATAAATACCAAACTTCAGACCTTTTGAATGGATATAGTCCGCCAGCGCTTTTATCCCATGCGGGAATTTTACCGGATCGGCCTGGATATTCCCCGCGCTGTCGCGGCTCACCTGCCAGCAGTCGTCGATGACGATATATTGATAGCCTGCGTCCTTCATGCCGCCGGCCACCATCGCATCGGCCGTCTCGCGGATAACGGTTTCATTGATCCCGTCGCAGGCAAACTTATTCCAGCTGTTCCAGCCCATCGGAGGCGTCCTGGCCAGCTGTTCGAACTTCTGGCCCTTTGCAACCGGGCCCGCAATCACTAAAATAAAAAAGGCGATGCCACAAGACACCGCCCTGGTAATGCAGGGTTGATGACGCATAGTGTAGTAGCGGTTAATGTTTACATAAGGAACTGTTCGGAGACGATCTTGCCGTCTTTCACATGATAGATGCAGAGTTCTTTCATGTTCATCCGCTGGCCGTTCTTCATGGTCATGTCCATGCTCATGGTAACGGCAAACGACGAATCCGCGAGCAGCGGTTCAGATACCTCACCGCCATGCATTTCCTGCACCATTTCGCCCCATTTCCTTCCTTTCTCCAGGATCGCGTCCATCCCTTTGGTCTCCTTCTCGAAGTCAGGCGTACCATGCGGCTCGATACTAACCGCATCCCCGGCAAACAATTCCTTTTGTGCTGTTTCGAAGTCGCCTTTACGGCAAAGCTCGACGAGACGGTTGGCAATGTCCACCGTCGTCATGGTCGTGGTTGTTGCTGACATAAAAAAATGGTTTTGGGAAAGGTACCGCAATTTCCATTCCTGCCCAAAACAGGTAGATGCTCGCGGCGCGCCAAAGGGCCTTTTCATGCGCGCGCCGCCTTCAGCGGCGCGCAACTCTTATTTATCCAGCTTCACCACCTTCTGGCTGACGAGATGATCGCCATACTGGATCTGCAATGCATAGGTCGCGGTGGGGAGACTACCCAATCCATACAGATTAATGCTGTTCAATCCCTGATTGATCGGCTGGACCATCCTTCGCAGCGAACGGCCGTAGAGGTCGATCAGGGTGATCGTGGCCGTCCCGGTCGACGGCGCCGTCATCTCCATATTGATCTGGTCAATAAAGGGATTCTGAACGGACTTGATATTGAAGCCGATACTACTATTGCCTAGCAGCACGAGCCCGCTATACTGCGAAAAGCCGCTGCTGATCATCTGGATGCGGTAGTAGCTCTGGGCGGCCACCGGTGTCGGGTCAGTGAACTGATAGGTCGCACCCTGCCCCGGAGCAGCCGCACCCGGTAAGGTCCCGATTTGCGTAAAGTGTGTACCATCATCACTTCGCTCCACCGCGAACTGCAGACCCGGCACCTCGCCCGTCGTCGTCCATTGCAGATTGGCCAGCCCATTGTTCTCCAACTGTCCCCGGAAGGACAACAAGGTTGTGGGCAGGACGATCAGACAGTTTATCCCATAGACATACTTTGGCTGGGTCGTCGCATAGGCGCAACTGCTGGAAGACAGATTGCCTGTCGTACTCGCCACGACCAGCTGATAGATCGTCAGCGAAGTGCTCGCCGGGACCTGGAAGTATCGGGTAACCGTGTCAACATAGAGACCCGTCACCGCATTGTACACGGGCACGACGGAACCCGTGTCGGGCCGGTTAAGGGTATCCAGACCTGCCGGCACCCAGGTGGTGCCGCCATCGATACTCTTATTCAGTTCCCATTCTGTATAATTATTCACATAGGAAGAAATCGCAAATTTGACCGTATCGTCGGCGCCATAACACAGGGTATCGGGCCTGTCCGGCGTCAGCAGGAGGTTAGGCGGACAGGTTGCCAGTGTGATATCATCCAGCGCCCAGTCATTTCCGCCGCCGCCGGGAGCATTGTTACGGACAGAGATCGTGATAGAGGTTTCGGTCGGCCCCGTCAGATACACGAAACCGCGCTGCTGCCAGCCGAGCGTATCCAGGTTACCCGTGGAATAGCGGTCGATGCTGTCCACCACCAGCGTCAGGTTGGGCAGCACCCCCGGCGTATACTCCGCCGTTCCTGTTGAGTCGATACCGCAGTTGGGACAGATATTCTTTACCCAG